>JAICHI010000100.1 GCA_025922735.1 Nitrososphaeraceae archaeon
CCCCACCCGGGCAAGGCTTATAATTGCTTCACAAGAAATAGCAGCAACAGAATTGAGTGAACTTATCACTAGGAGCGGCAGCCATCGAGTGAGAAAGGTAAATGACTTTGAGTATAGAATAGACCCAGAGCCGGCCAAAGGTATGAAAGTCCCAGTTACCATCTATGCCAATGAATCCTTGATATCTAAAATGTTGACTGACAGGACGATTGACCAGGCTACAAATGTCGCCACGCTACCAGGCATCAAAAAGCATGTGATTGTGCTCCCTGATGGCCATGAAGGATATGGCTTTCCTGTCGGCGGTGTTGCGGCAACTGATCTTGAAGAAGGAGTGATCAGCCCAGGTGGGGTCGGCTACGACATCAACTGTGGTGTGCGCTTGATAAGGACGAATCTGACAGAGCGAGATGTCAGGCCGCGGTTAAAGGATCTGGTAAACGAGCTTTTTAGATCAGTTCCCTCAGGCGTTGGAAGCGAGGGAGCAGTCAAGCTGACAAAGACGGAGCTTGACGAATTACTAGTGGAAGGCGTCAGATGGGCCGTCAGCCATGGATATGGTACTGAAGATGATGCGGAAGCATGTGAAGAGAGTGGTAAGATGCAAGGAGCAGACCCTGCGAGTGTCTCAGACACTGCAAGAAAAAGAGGTGCAGCTCAGCTTGGGAGTCTGGGTTCTGGCAACCATTTCCTTGAAGTGCAAAAAGTAGACAAGATCCTTGACGAGAGGGCGGCCAAGGCGATGGGCATCAATCAAGTCGGCCAGCTGACGGTGCTAATTCATTGCGGCTCCCGTGGCTTTGGCCACCAAATATGCACGGATTACTTGCGTGTTTCTGAATCAGTGATACGAAAATACGGATTGACGCTTGCAGACAGGGAGCTTGCATGCGTGCCCAACAATTCCAAAGAGGGAGAGGACTACCGCAAAGCAATGTATTCTGCTCTCAATTTCGCATGGGCCAACCGCCAAATGATAACACATTGGACACGGAAAACGTTTGAGCAATTCTTCAAGTCAAAGGGAAGTGACCTTGGCATGGATCTCGTTTACGATGTTGCGCACAACATCGCCAAGGTGGAGCGTCACAAGGTTAATGGCAAGGGCACATCGGATGTGGTAGTCCACAGAAAGGGTGCTACAAGGGCTTTCCCTGCAGGCATGGAACAAGTGCCAAGCAAGTACCGGAGCATCGGCCAGCCAGTAATAATACCCGGCTCAATGGGCACTGCAAGCTGGATTCTACTTGGCAACCAAAATTCACTTGATCTCAGCTTTGGATCTACTGCACATGGAGCAGGACGGATGATGTCGAGGTCTGCTGCAAAGCGGACCTATACGGCCGACAGCGTGAAAAGTGGACTAGAGTCAAAGGGAATCTATGTCAAAGCGCTCACAAAGGAAGGGGTGGTCGAAGAGACACCGGAGGCCTACAAGGATGTTGATGCCGTAGTCAATGTATCGCACTCCCTTGGCATTGCTACCAAGGTGGCTAGGCTCGTGCCAATAGGAGTGATAAAGGGCTAATGCCATCCGATGACCCTGACATTGACATAATCAATGCGCGCAAACTAAAGGAACTTCGAGAAAAGGCTACTGCGATGGAAAAGGCAAAGGCCAGCCAGCGGCAGCAGGAGCAGCAGCCAAAGTCCTCAAGAGAAATAGTATCGGCCTACCTGTATGACAGGGCTGACAAAGTACTAGACCTTGCCTACGAGCAGTATCCTGCCCAGACTGAAGCGATTATCACAAGAATTGCCAGACTTATTTTAGATGGCGTAATAACAAGCAGGATATCAGGAGGCGAACTCTTGACGCTTTTCAGGTCTGTGGGCCTTAACATAAGAGTCAACACCACAATCAAGGTTGAAGAGGATGGCAAGTTGATCTCGTTCTCTGAGAAAATCAAGCAGCAGAATGATTTGCCTTGATAATGGGAACATTTATTCTGGACTTTCAGACAATTGATTTTGAACCTGATGCCAAGATTGCAGTAGATATGCTCTCTGACTACCAGAGGCTCTACCAGCTGGAAAACTCGTTTGCTCTTGACCCACCGGTACAGAGTCTCGGCTGGTCTTTTGCGAAGATGTTTCTGGCAGGCCGATTCGTGGAGAAGATATATGCACATCAGGCTTACAAAATAGAGGCTTCAAAAGGCAAAAAACTTGAAGACAAGTTCGTTGCGTGGCTTCAAAAGGAATTGAAAAATAGAGGCTGCAGCGCGCAGATAAAAATAGCGCCAGAAATGAAATCGATCTAGACTCTGCGTCCTCTTCTGCCGCCTGGCTTTCTTGTAGTGTCGTGCGGTACAGGAGTCACATCGTCGATCCTACCAATGCGAAAGCCTGCTCTCGCAAGTGCCCTGATAGCAGCCTGAGCGCCGGGACCTGGAATTCTTGGACCTACTCCACCGACAGCACGTACGCGAATATGCAAGGCATTGATGCCCTTTGCCTTGGCCGTTTCAGCCGCCGCTACAGCAGACTTCATGGCTGCGTAGGGAGATGATTCATAACGGTCAGCGGTAACGTGGCGTCCGCCAGAGCTAAATGAGATTGTCTCGCTTCCACTTAAATCGGTAATATGGACAAGCGTGTTATTGTAACTGCTAAAAATGTGAGCTACTCCCCACTTTGTTTGGGTAATGTCGCCTGTTGTTTCAGACATCAATTTGAACTTGCTTCTGTAGAGAGTTAAAAACGTTATCGCTTATGGAAATGCATATAGCCCCTGTTCTCAAGCAGCTTATTCCTTACAAAGACGTTGCCAGAGCCCCTTTGCACTCTGCCTATGACATGCAGACTAACACCTGCTTTCCTTGCTGCAGCCTCTGCCTGCCTTATTTTTGTATGTGAAATCGTTGCCACAATCTCATATTCTTCACCACCGTGGAAGACCAACTCGTGTTTGTCAAGGCTGTTTTCCTCTGCGAACTTGTCCAAGCCTTCTACTGCTGGAATGCCATAAATTATGATGTCGACTCCCTCACTTTGGCTTGCCAGTTCGTATAGAGATACTGCAAGTCCATCACTTGAATCAATAGAGGATGAAAAATATCTTGCAAGCGCCAACCCGAAGCTCTGCCTTGGGTGGGGCTCAAGCACAGACTTCACTGCATGCTTTCGGAAACTGCTGCTGACAGTAATCGCATTTGCATCTTGCAGCAGAATCGCTAGGCCTGCAGGAGCAAATCCAAATGCCCCAGATACGATGACAAAATCTCCTGGCTTCGCTCCACTTCTTGTTGGAACTTTGAATCTGGGAAAGCCAATCATGGTGCAGTCAATAACAAGCTCGCCAGCTTCGTTTGTGTCCCCTCCCACTATTTTGACTCCAAATTCATTTGATGCAATAGCGAAGCCCTCAGCAAGCCCTTCAATATCTGGCCGCCGCGTGGAGCAGCTTTTTGGTATGCCAAGTGAAATTACCGCTGCATGTGGTCTGACACCCTTGGCAGCGAGATCGCTTATGCATGAGACGATACTTTTTCGTGCAGCCTGCCAGGGTTTCATACCACTAGGGACATCGGTACTTGCAACCAGCATATCGCTTTTGATAACAATTCCCTTGTCTATTAGCGCTACGTCGTCAAGATTGCTTATACCCAGCTTATTCGCAAAGATCCGGATAATCTGTTTTTCATCTAACTTGGTCATACACTTTCTGGACCTTTTCGGTTGCCATCTTGTAAATCGCCTGTGCTTTGTCGCCTCTGGATTCGACAGATATCCTGATCGCGTGTTCGGTGTTTGATGGCCTGATCAGTACCCACGAGTCTTCGTCTATTATTGCCTTGACTCCGTCTTCTGTCAAAATCGAGTATGAATCGCTCTTGAAGACATCAGGCAGCTTTTCGATCACTGCTTTGTGCAGCGAAGAATTAGCCACTATCTTCGATCGTATTTGTGCAAATTGCGATGCAAACTTTAGGCATTCGTCTACAGTCTTCTTGTCAAGTGTTGATATCGTTGCCGCTGCCAAGAGACCATCGCGGCACATGTTAATATTAGGCATGATAAACCCGGCACTGCTGCCCTCGCCACCTGCCTCTGCATTCACATCAAGCATCTTGCTGACGACATTTGCCTCACCTACTTTGGAGTATGCAAGAACCTTGCCATTGCTCTTATGGATGTATTTCTCTATTGCAACACTGGTATCGATGCTTGTAACAAACTTTTTCAGACCTATCTCCAATACTCTTGCGATACACAGCAGCAGCGTTGCGTCTGGGCTCAATTTTTCACCTTTGCTGTTGACAACTACAAGCCTGTCAGCATCTAGATCAAGTCCAAAACCATGGTCTAGTTTGTTTGCAGTTACAAGCGCGCGCAGGTCTGCTAGGTCATCTGCAGTGGGATCCGGACCCCTTGATGATATGCCTGCAATGCCATTGATGCTGTAATACTTGTATCCTAGCTTTTTGAACATATGTTCTGCATAGCCGCATGCTGCGCCTCCAGCTGCATCGATTCCCACTTTGACGGCTGCAGTATTACTCTTTGCCACCTCTGCAATTACATCAGAATAGTTTGAGGAGATCTGAAATTCATTTCCAAATTTGCCCGGATGATCGCTTGTCATCTTGAGCATTTCCTCCAACTCATGCTCAAACAAGCCTCTACCATCTATTATGAACTTGAGCCCGTTCCACTCTAGAGGGTTATGCGACGCAGTGACTATAATACCAGCGCCATACTTTCGCGCTTCTCTAAATGCCGCGGGGGTGGGGGCAATGCCAAGGTTGTAAACATCGATACCCGCAGCCATCAGACTTGCAGTCACAATTTGAGCAATAATGGTGCTGGATGGACGGGTATCTCGCGCTACTACACACTTGCTGGACTTGATTAAGCCTGCAAACTGGCCTGCGAACCTGTCTACCTCATGAAGGTTGAGGTCTTGTCCGTAGATGCCTCGGACTCCTGAGATCGATATTTTCACATCAAAAACACTGTTCTCAGTGTTATTTATTTTAGCGTGAAGCATTAAATAACGAGGTGCGGAAGTTTCATTTGTTTTGCCCTAGTAGCTCAGCAGGCAGAGCGAAGGTTTCGTAAGGCATTTTCTTCAGAAGATTATATCTTCTCATTTCGTAAGTGGCTTATCGCTCAAGGCAAACGGTATTGGACTGTCAGAGAGATAGTCATATTTGCAAAGAAGTATGGGATGTCCTAGTCAATGGCGATGCTTCAGAGCTAATGACATTATCATCCTCAAATAGAAAACATGCATTATCCCCATTGGCAGCATTATCAAAGTACCAGGGAGGACACGACCAGTATCTGCAGCTCAAGCAGCGCTA
>JAICHI010000101.1 GCA_025922735.1 Nitrososphaeraceae archaeon
TGCCTAGTCGCCTTGGGAATGTCCCTTCTTGTAAGCTATGCAAGAGCGAGGGCAGAATCCCTTGGGGGCAAGCTCAAAGGCGTAGGAATAGGCGAGCGCGCAGAACGACTGTTAATCATTGCGATAATAGGCATGATACCTATGAGAGAAGCGATGCAATGGGCAATGATAATCGTTTCCATAGTAGCAGGTATCACACTAGCTCAGAGGGTGGTGGTAACTGTAAGGAGATTGTCTTCTACCGAAGCTTAGTCGCAGTGCGTCTATCTGCCTCTGATCTTACCTTCACAATGCCCCTATGAACTGCACACGACACGCAATAAAACTTGACATCTGTAGACATCGGTATGTATGCCCCTGATGCCCTCAATTCTTTCGCAAGCGTTGGTTCTACAAGGGTGATCCTTCCTGTTACCTTCTTAGCTTTGTCTCGAGGAACCAAAGCTCCGCACTGGCTGCAACTCACTGTGCCTGAGCTACCCTTGCCTCCCTTTGATCTTCCCCTGCTTGCTCTTTTCTTCGGCATATATTGCCTAAGATTTGATTGCTATGCTTTAAATCTTGTGTTTGAATTTGAATAATGCATTGGTTTTGCTGACTCAACGTTATGAAATTTGCGAAAAAAGCTCATTATCTTCTATAGAAAGTAATTTTGTATTCTTTATGGTAAAAGGATCGAAATTCCTCGCATGTGGTCATGTATTGCCTAAAGTCTCGGTCCAGTTCAATTAATTGTGTCCGTTTTTGGGAAAGTTCTATCAGCATAGTTTTTTACCGTCAACCTACTTGTCATGCCAATAGCAACACATCTCATTCTATTCACAGAAATCGTTTTTTCTTTTTCCTCGAAAACATAACTACTGTCTCATAAGAGAAATGTTGTTAAAGCTTATAGCTGCTTGAGGAAAGTGCTCACAAGTCTTCTCGCGCTACAGAAAAATACTACTCAAAAGTGTCTCAACACAATCAATCACAATCCTTATAGCTCTAATAGATTAGAGACACAATGCAAAGGGCGCAAGCGCAAGCCCACGCCGTCATCCCAATCCTCGGTTATGGGCTGCGCAGACAAGCCCTTTTATTATCAGCCCAAAGCAACATATGTGCTGTTTAACGACATTGAGAATAGCTATTGCTTCACATATTGTGCTTGACAAGATAAAAAGCACTGATGGCACCATAACAGAAAGTATAGGCGGACCGCCATGCTACTGTGGGATTACAAGCAGGAGGTTTGGGTTTGATGTCAGCCTCGTTACAAAAGTGGGCAACGATCTTCCAAAAAAATTCTACAATATGCTGCAGAACAATAAGATCATATTGAGTGATAGGGTGGTGGTAGATGCGCCGACCACTAAGTTTCAGATCATTTCTCAGGGCGACTCTCGACAGTTATACCTGAGTGACAAGTGCAAACCGCTCACCGTCAAGGACATTCAAGACATGAAGGTCGACTGCTGGTTGGTGAGTCCTGTAATCGATGAATTGCCACAAGATGTGCTTGCTGCGATAAAGCAGAACAGGGACAAAAAAAATTTCGTCATGCTCGATCCTCAAGGCTACTTGCGCCTAGTCGACTATAAGGGCTATGTGACATTGAAAGACAAGTTGGAATTAGATCTATCGGGCACAGATGCAATAAAGGTCGATAGTCAGGAAATGGCAGCTCTTACAGGGGGCCTACTAGGAGTAAGTGGTATGAGGACATTGCAGTCACACGGCATAGAATTTGTTATCTATACAGAGCATCGGATTGTACATCTACTTCACAAGAAAATGCATTACTGGCTGAGCGTAAATGACATTGATACGGTGGATTCTACAGGCGTGGGTGACATACTATGTGCATCATTTTCATGCGCCTATCTCAAGGAAAAGGATCCAATATGGGCGATCTGCTTTGGCGCTGGCGCGGTTAAAGCAGCTCTTGAAACAAGGGAAGTAGGTGTAGCCAAAATCCCCTCAATGACTAAGATAGAACAGACTGCCTCCTATTTTTACAATGCTATTGGATTTCAGCGTCTTTCTTAGCTTTAAATTCGGCTATAACACAACAAAGCTAGTATAATAACAATGAAAGTTGCGCTTTCAGGCATCGATTTGCGAGACGGAGCGCTTCTTTCCAAAGTGAAAAAGACCCTTGAATCACTGACCGTCAAGACCCAGATAATGAAGGATGATGATGACTATCGTACTGCAAAGGAAGTAGATCTGGTAATGGTAGCGGGAGGCGATAGAGGTATACTTGATTACTTCCATAAGATCGAGTATGACTCCGCTCCTGTTCTTGGCATCTACGAGACTGACTCAACGGGCTTCCTTGCCCAGCTAGATGTAAGAGAGCTGGAGTCTGCAACATCTCAGCTGAAGCGCGGCAGCTATTCAGTAGAGGAAGTCTTTCGGCTTGCTGTTAGAGTAGACGGCAAGCAAGCTGATCCTGTTCTAAATGATGTAGCAGTCTTTCCAAGTAAGAGTGCGACTCTCATGGAGCATGTCTTACGGATAGATGCCAATGACATTTGGCATGACAAGAGCGATGGTGTCATAATTTCAACTCCCACGGGCTCAACTGCATATTCGATGTCTGCTGGCGGGCCCATGGTCCTACAAAAAGCACTTGTATTTCTGGTGGTTTCTGTAAACTCACTTGACAATACCCGGAGACCGCTTATCGTTCCAAACCAAAGCAAACTCGAAATCACAGACATCATTAGTCGCTACCACTGCGAAGTAGTCCTTGATGGGGGCCACAGGATACAGATAAAGAACAACCTCGAATGCAGCAAGCATGCATTTCCCGCACGTCTAGTAAGGCTTGGCGGCCATTCTTCTGCAGCATCACTTATGGCAAAGAAAGTAAAGCTTGCAGAGGACATGTTAAAGATGCCTCCAAGTGCCAAACTAATATTGAAGACACTCGAGTACGAAGGATCATTAAGCCAGAAGGACTTAGCTGCGCGGACAATGCTCCCGGAGCGCACAATTCGACTTTCTCTGAGCCACCTTATCAACCAAGGGCACGTAAAAAAGAAAACCTCGCTTCGCGATGCCCGGCAGAGGATATATGAATTAAAATTTTAGTACTTTGCAGAAGCCTTGACGAATGCCTCAAAGGCCTGTTCAGCCTTGCCTGGCCTGCTGTTAAATTCTGCATGGTACTGTACAGCAAAGAAAAACTTATGGTTTGGAATTTCCAGCGTTTCTATTCGTCTGCCGCTGTCAGAGTGAGCTGACATCACAAGGCCATTCTTTGTAACAATATCAAGGTATTTTTGGTTAAATTCAAAGCGGTGCCTGTGTCGCCTCCTTATCGAGTCCGAGCGATATATACCCGCTGCAATAGTTCTTGGAGTTATGGTTATTTCGTGGCTTCCAAGTCGCATTGTACCTCCGATATTGTGGACGTCGAGCTGCTCTGGCATGAAATCAACAATTGGATTCTTCGTATTTGACTCAAGCTCAGTAGAATTTGCGTCAGTCAGTTTGCAAACATGTCTTGCAAATGCAACAATTGCCAGCTGGAACCCAAAGCAGATTCCAAGGTACGGGATATTGTTTGCCCTTGCAAAGTTGGCCGCACTTATGATGCCCTCACTTCCCCTTCTGCCAAATCCGCCAGGTACCAGTATCCCCTCAAAGTTTTTCAACATTGATAGATTCTGCTGACCACCATTTTCAAATTTTTCAGAGTCAATCCAGTAGACGTCAACCTTTTTGCTAATGCTTGCCCCGGCATGCAATAGCGCATGGTAAATGCTGACATAGCTGTCTGGCAGCTTTACGTACTTGCCTATGACTGCTATTTTGATCGAACCCTCGTATTTTGAGAATGATTCTGCTATGCCCTTCCAGTTTCCCCATTTAAGGGTAGTCCTTTGAAGTCCGAGTCGCTCTGCTATTGATTTGAGCATACCTTGGTTTTCGAGCACTTCAGGCACCTTGTATATAGAAGGCGCATCGTGACACGAGATTACGCAATTTTGTTCTACGCTGGCAAAAAGCGAAATCTTGCGCCTTGCATCATCTCTTAGCGGTGTCTTGCATCTGACGGCAAGGATATCCGGCTGAATACCGATCCTTCTGAGCTCCTGGACGCTGTGCTGAGTCGGTTTGGTCTTTTGCTCGCCCACGACATCAAGCACTGGTGCCAATGTTACGTGAATGAAAAGCGTATTAGAATGACCTAGCTCCAGCTCCATCTGCCTGAATGCTTCAAGGAATGGCAAGCTCTCAATGTCTCCCACCGTTCCTCCACACTCGACTACCAAAATGTCTAATTCCTCCTCACTTGCAATCTTGTGCACTGCGTTCTTTATTGCATCTGTAACATGCGGAATTATCTGAACGCATTGCCCTAGATATTTGCCTTCGCGCTCAGCCCTAATGACATCCATGTAGACCCTACCTGTCGTTATGTTGTGGTCTTTTGTCATTGCAATGTCAGTAAAGCGCTCATAGTTGCCCATGTCCATGTCGCACTCACCACCGTCGTCTGTGACAAAGACTTCGCCGTGAGCAACCGGATTCATCGTCCCGGCGTCATAGTTTACGTATGGGTCTATTTTCACACATGAGACCTTATAGCCTGCAAGCTGAAGAAGTTTTGCTGTTGAAGATGTAGTCACACCCTTGCCTAGACCAGACATGACTCCGCCTGTAATGAAAATGAACTTAGACTGAATCTTAGGCGACGACTGCACATCCACGTTTAGAGGATCACCTTTTTATTCCTTTTTCGGTTCTTCAGCGCTATCTTAATAAGAAGAAAAGGTCTTACCTAATTTGTTCTCAAGAATGCAAGAAAGTGATGCTAAAAAGCCTCGAGGCCGGTCTGCTATAGAGGCTGCTCATGGCAATGTTACCAGCGAGGATGAAGCAAGGCTAGACCTTATGATATCTGATCTTTACGAAGTGGACAGCGATGAAGCCGCGGAAATACATCTTAACTACCATGTTGATAGAATGTTTGCAGCCATTACAAGGCGATGCGCAGAAAAAGGAATAACAACCAACACAATAGCAGACCGACTCCGCTACCTTGATTTTTCTGGCGCCGCATATCAGGTTGCAAAGGGCAGACTTAGCGAAGCTGCAGCGGTTGATGCATTATTTAGATCCCTACGAGCTATCGAAAATCAGGACAGGGATGACAGGTATATCAATTTCTATGGTTAGATGGATTTCCCCCTCTGCTTTCTCAGCCAGAAAAGGTGTAATCTAACATTTTCCTCACAACCTTCACCACGTCATAATTCGGTATTGCAAA
>JAICHI010000102.1 GCA_025922735.1 Nitrososphaeraceae archaeon
GAAATTGTATAAATCTTAAATAGATATAATGCATAAATACTGCTGGTAAGGACTAACTGAGGCTTATAAAGCCCTAAGCACGTGTGTGTTAGTCGTTATTACCAGGTGATAAGAGAAAATGACTTGTAAAGGTATATGTATCCGTCACAAGGCACAAAAGCCTGTTGGTTCAGGCAGATATGCCAGCGGACAAAAAAGATGCCAGATATGCGAGATATTCATAAAGTGGGATGGTCTTTGGTGCCCATGCTGTGGATATAGGCTGAGAACTAAGCCTAGGAATTTAAAGTACAAGGCAAAACTGAGGGCGAGGACGAGGAAGCAAAATGAGCTCAAAGTTGCCAAGCCGATTACTGTTCGCATAAGGTAAACCAATGGAAAACGAGCCGCAGGTTCATGTAACCAACATCCTCAGCCCAAGCACTGGACGAAATTTTTTTCTCAGCACAACTTTTTTCCAAAATGGCTGCTTTATCGTGTTAACAGAAGGCGAGCCACGCATAGGTGCCGTTTCTATAGCAATCAGTGCGTCAAACAAGATTAGCACTGCTAAGGTCATACCCAGCAAATACGATTCAATTTTTATCAATACTGTGGCACAGAAAGTATCATCTATGATAAATGGCATATCATTGGTATCGCTACACAGCATGAGTCAGCTTCAGCTTGACGACATGAAAGCAATTATGGAAGAGGTAATGAATACTGTCAGTAGCAAAAGCCATGAAAAAAAGTAGCACAGATTTACGCAGTTTCTTGTTGATGCTCCAGAATGAGAATGAACTTGTCCACGTAAAGCGCGACGTTAATCCTGAATATGAAATTGCAGCGGTTACTGCAAGATTGGACGGCAAGCAGGCAGTAATCTTTGAGAAGGTGCGCGGGAGTAAGAGCAGAGTTGTGTCCAATGTCGTATCAACCCCCAGAAGGTTTTACCTCGCTCTTGGTGGTACGTCTCACAAAGCAAATGAAGCAGATGTCAAGAAAAATATCCATGCCCGCGTTACTGAAGCTCTTCATAGCCTATCAGAGCCACCAAGGACTCAAGATCCCGCGCTATTTGAAGAGAACTCGTCTAGAAATTTATATGATCTTCCAATAGTTACGCATTTTGAAAAGGATGCCGGACCGTTCATTACGTCCTCGATAGTATTTTCAGAGAATCAGGAAAACGGCAAGCAGAACCAGTCGACTCACAGGCTCCTGCGCCTTGATGACCATCATATGGCAATACGCATGGTAGAGGGCAGACATCTTCACAAGTGCTTCACTTACGCTCGCGACCATGGCGAAGACTTGAAAATTGCAGTAGGGATCGGAGTCCATCCCGCAGTTAATATTGCCGCCGCATATCAGGCAGCATATGGTGTCGATGAAATGCTGATAGCCAACTCGCTCCTTGAGGGCAAGCTTATACTCTCAAAGACAAGCTATTCGCAGGTCTATGTGCCAAGTCATGCCGAGATCGTTCTCGAAGGAAGGATCCTAACTGACAAGACACATGAGGAATGGATGGTCGAAATGCTCCGTACATATGATTTCAAACGCAAGCAGCCAGTCTTTGAGCTTGAGAGGATAATGTTCCGCGACAATGCCATCTACCACGATATCCTGCCTGGCTATGCCGAGCATCGCCTGCTGATGGGTTTGCCGGTTGAGGCAAAAATGTATGAGTACATTAAAAATGTGGTTCCTACCACTCAGTCGGTACATCTTACAGATGGTGGCAGCAACTGGCTATCAGCAGTGATACAGATAAGCAAGCGCTTGGAGGGCGAACCTAAGAATGCCCTCTTGGCGGCATTTACGGCTCATCCCTCGCTCAAGATGGCGATAGTTGTAGATGACGATATCAGCCCCATCGACCCAATTGCAGTCGAGTATGCAATCGCCACAAGGTGTCAAGCCGATAGAGACTTCATCATAATTCCAAATGTAAAAGGATCTAGTCTAGACCCATCAAGCGACCAGGATAACCTACTCACAACGAAGGTGGGCATCGATGCGACTGCGACCATACACAAATCAAAGGAGAGGTTTGAGATCGCCAAAATCCCTGGAGAAGAAAACGTAAAACTTTCTAATTACCTTTAGATCATCACAAGAGATTAAATTACCTTTACCTCCTAGAGAATAGAGTAGTAGTTATGAAGCCCAATAATTATGCTATGAAGGACTGGCATCTTGAACATGTTGAAAAGGTGATCCTCCGTTTCATAAGGGGCATTTCTCCTGACGCTTCTTCTTTTGAAAAACGAAATTACAAAAGATATAGTACAGTTTCAAGCTGTGCCAAGCAAATTGAATATGACATCAAGCATGGAGTCTCAACAGATGAAGTGCTAGATGTTGTCAGAAAGATAAGGCACGACAAGAAGTTTCATGACTTGCAAAAGAATCCAGAATCTCTACAGCGGCTCGATGAGCTTGAAAGGCAGATCTCTGTTCCAAAAAAAGTGACTTCGACGTGGTATTAGAAAATGTCCGAATACCGCTTTACTGACGGCAATCTCCTCGTTCTATATGCCATACACAAAAGTAAACCGGAAGCAGCGGATGGCGAGCTCCCCGATTACATCAAAGAGCGCATAAAGGTCGGCCTCGAAACCTATGGCATGATCATGAGGTCAAGGCCAGACAAGCATAAGACTATGGTAATGATAGTAGGGGCTCCTGAGCCGGCTGAAAAGGTTAAACAGGAACTAGTGAAAGGGGGAATCAGAGACGAAATTATTGCAATAGATACTGACTCGCAGAACATGGCTCAGACAATCAGCAGAATGGCAGATATGATAAAGGCCAAACCAAATCCGCCTTTTATCTACTTTATCGGATCAGTTTGGCTGCACGACATTTTCAAGTCGACAGTCGTGGCCAGGCTTAAAGGCTACAAGGTACAGTTCTACGGCGCCCTTGATCACCGACCAGTAGATGAGGTGGAGAGAGAAAAGGCACTTGATGTTCCCAAAAAAAGTATAGAAAACTACAAGCAGCAGGCCAAAAACAAGGCAGTTGATATGCTGCTTAATATTATATTTCCTGAATAAGATTTTATAATATACTTAGCAAGGACAGGTACAATAAGCAATCATCGTTTAGTTTGAAACTGCGGCACTAGTTCAATTACAGCTATTAACGAAATCTCAGTTATCACACTTCAAACAGAGTCTAGGATATACCATCACAATGACAATATTAGGTCTACTGTCTTGCTAATATACACTATATATAGGGTCTGATTAGGACTAGGGAGTACCGCGGTCATCGTCTAGTTTGGTCAGGACACTGGCCTTCCATGCAAAATGCGAAGTTAGCCCGTAACCCGGGTTCAAATCCCGGTGACCGCATAATTCGTCTTCTTCTTATTCTCTTTTCATAGTTCACTTGAGAATCTCTTTTCCTGCAGCGTCGTGCCGGATTCAATTGTGGCAGTGCCACTGATACTCCAATTGATATCAGTGCTGTTATTCAGTATCCTGCTAAAGAGAGTCGCCATCTCATCAGTATATTGCAATGTCAACGTGTCAGATATAGTCACTGGTTGGTTTGAAAAGAACGCGGGCCTGCCGTTAACAGGAACATCCTCATATGATATCGTATCTGATCCTACTCGAGCACCATCTGCAAATAGATCGTATACGATCCTTGAAGTCGTTAGAGTGAATTCATTAGTGTTTGTTATCTGCAGCGCCACCCTAAGATCAAGCCTTTGTTCGCCTTCGCTGCCTGATAGGAGTTCGACCCCTGTCAGTTGGACTGCGACTTTCTCTAGGTCAAATGGCGTTTGTACAATAAGCGGATAGAAAATGATTGCAAGGGCGACTGCAGCAATGGCACCAATAAGCACAAGTCTTCGCGGGCCTATTATCAAGTACGGTGCTAGCTGTCTAATAGAGCTGATTAAAACCTTTCTGGAATAAGACGCTATTTTGCTCATTTTCATGTTGTTAGCGCTATTGCTGTGGAGGTGCAGTCTCCAGATAGTCTCGACTAATTCGATTTGATGACTGCCTAGATGCAGCATCAATAATATATTACGAAAATGTGAAAATCATATGGCGGTAGCAGACGGCCTTGTGACCTGGGTGCATCTCTTAGCTGCCTCAATATGGGTTGGAGGCTCGATTTTTCTCGGAATCGTGCTTGTTCCTGTTCTCAAATCGCATACGAAGACGCTTGAGGAGATGGTTGCATTGATGGTCAAGATCGGCAGGCGATTTAACAAGATAACTATACCTGCGTTTGCAGCCTTGATAGCAAGCGGTATATACAACTCCCGCGCCTTCTTCGGAGAGCCTGGTGCAGTACTTGACACGACATATGGCATTATCTTACTAATTAAAGTCATCCTAGTCATAGGAACCATTGTAGCATATATTGTACATATCAGGCTACTGGATGCCGACATGGAGCGTAAGATACTATCAGGACAAGGCGGAAACATCTACGTTCAATCAGTTCGAATTAAGATAATCATCCTAGGTGAGGTCATTGTCGTCTTGTCAGTTGCAATACTGCTCTTGGCAGCACTGCTTGATAGTGGCATCTAGCCTTCTATCATCACAACATAGCTTCCCCCTTGTTGCTCTATACTGTATTTGCATCCAACAATCTCGCTCACAACATGCAAGTTTGTGAGCAAATGCGGGGTTACTCGCGCAATTCGATATCTTGACCTGCCCTTACTTAAGGCCAGTGGAAGAACGAGCATGTCTGCAAGGAATGGGTCTATCGTAGCCTGAGCTAGCATGCTATCCAAGAATCGCTTTGCAGCCTCGCTCCCAACGACCTCTGCCCGTTTGCCAAGCTCTCCTATTGAATCGCCACCGACGTATAGACCAAAGTCAGACGAACAGTACACTAGAATTGAAGATCCCGGAGAAATAGAGGTTTCCATTGACGCAGTGTAATTACTACATCGGAGATCCTTTTTCTCTAGTGCTATTAAGGCAGAAGATATCTGTCGCTTGGCAACATGTATTGGCAGCTGGCTGCAGACACTGATAATCTTTGGCTCAAGATATCTTGTAGCCAGGAATTCTATTGTGCCAGGGTTTTTGCAAGGCTTAATAGTGGACTGCACAACACCGCCTCCCTTTGGATAGTATCCCCTCTTCAGCACATCGACTGAGAATTTTGGTCCAATGCTTAGGTAGCTTTTCGCGACAATATGCTTGATATAATCGATTGTTGGGCTTGCTTTGACGTCTGTTCCACCCGTGACCTCAATTTGCAGGCTGTTGTTAGACAGCGA
>JAICHI010000103.1 GCA_025922735.1 Nitrososphaeraceae archaeon
AAAATGGAAAATAGATCCAAAGTTGTATGATTTCCAGACGGGAAAGTACACAGGAGCAGTATCTGACACATCGGTTAATGTCGGAGGCATCACTTTCCATATACCGACCTTGTCAAGGGATGGCCTGTACGTCTTGTGGAAGTGCCTCTGGCCTGATTGCCACAACTGCTGCGAGCGGCAGGGCAGGCTGCCGTTGACGAAGGATGACATAGGCAAAATAGCAAAGAAGGTGGGCTATAGCTCGAAGGCCGAATTTGTTAGGAACGAGACGACGATCTCAAGCTGGCAAGAGCAGGAAGCATTTGGAAATGTTATAACAACGCTGAGTATGCTCTCACTTAAAAGAAAAAAGGATGAGAAGGCTGAGGAGGATGGAACACCACTTCGCTGCAGGTTCCTAGACGACGAGGGCTATTGCGGCATTCACCCGGACAAGCCGGGTGTCTGCTGGCTCTATCCGTTTGCGTCGTGGATTGAAGTTGATGCAAGAGGGCAGCCTGCAGTGCATGCCACCTTTCAATTTACAGGAGACTGTCCCGGCTTTTACCTTGACGGATCGATAGGCAGCATGATGCCAGTATTACAAGAATACTCTGCTAAAATTTACGCCTATAATATGGAAGTAAGCAGAACTACCCGCGAAGGATATGGCTTTGTAAATCTTGTAGATTTGCGCAAGAGTTAGCATCTCCTGCCCACAATTTTGCATATCCACTAAAGAGAGCCGGATGGTGGGTTTAACCACCAAAAAGATGGGATTGCCGTACTTTTCAAATTCTATAAAGGCTGCATTGCAGCTATGGACATATGATCAAGTACCTGTGGTATCAGCTGATATTGTAGGGCACGTGATTATTGCCCTATATCTACTTCAAAAGGGCTAAAAAGGATATAAAAAAGGGTAGGGTAGGATTACTTTCGGAGGGCCTGCTGAAAGTTTCTTTTTACTTCATCCCAGTTGACCACGTTCCACCAAGCCGCTACATAGTCCGCTCGGCGGTTTTGGTACTTGAGATAATAAGCATGCTCCCATACGTCAAGACCCAAAAGCGGGACGACTTTTTCTGTCTTCCACTTTGTCCAAGGACTTGTTTGGTTAGGCATGGTTATGAACTGGACGCCATTTGTATTCTGGTTGTATACGAGCCAGCCCCAGCCGCTTCCCTGTATTGCGACACTATCCTTTGAGAATTTGTCTTTGAAGTCATTGAAGCTGCCAAATGTCTTATTTATTGCATCTGAGAGTTCAGCATCCGGCTCTCCACCACCACCCTTTTTCATATTGTTCCAGAACAATGCGTGGTTGTTATAACCTCCACCGTGGAAGTTCACTGCACTCCTTGCGTTGTCTGGGACCGAATCAATGTCCTTCAAAATTTCAACGATGTCATTCTTGTTCTGCCATTCCGGACCAAGATTGCTAAGCGCTTTGTTCAGACCATCAGTGTAGGCTTGGTGATGCTTCGTGTGATGAATTTCCATGGTCCTTGCATCAATGTGTGGCTCTAGCGAGTCGTACGAGTAAGGCACTGGAGGAAGAGTAAAGTTAGCCATATGGAAGAGAGGTATGTAGGAGAATATATATTGTTTTTTCATACAAAGCCCACTGCTATCCGCTTGCCTGCGGCATCACAGTCGACAATGAAATTGCATGATCATCTATCATCGTACCGAGGCTCCCAGTTACGCTTTTGATTGCTATTTGCAAATTGGCAAGCTCTTGAGCCGACAGAGCGTATTTTTCGGCCAGAATGTGTTTGACCTTTATTTCTGGATCGGATATTTCATTGAGGCTAGATGGCACAGTGATATCCAGAGTTTTGTTGACCATTTCCAACGGTACCTTGCCGCTCGTATCGTTTACTATTGCAAACATAATCTTGTCCACAAGTACTTCGTGGGGAAGCTCGTCAAGTGCATTAGCGGTATAGAAAGCTTGTACTTCAAACAAGTTATTCATGTCTTCGAAACTGCGACCAAGGACATGAGTTCCATTCGACAGCGATGCCAAAAGTCCAGGCTCAAGGGGCACATTAATTATGACAAATCCTTCAACGAACCTCTGATCGTTTCCAATGAAGTTCTGCAGATCTTTGCACACTATAGTAGTAGAGGCTTGCGGCTCAAGCATCATTATTATGGAATTTGTGTTTTTGCTATTGTTTGCTGTGACGCTCCACTGGATTTTTGCTGCGAAGTCTTGCTTGTTCAAGATTCCGATGTCTGTGTCATAGTGACCAGGTCGCAATGGTCCTTCATCTCCAGAAATGGTGCCGCACTCAAATTTTACATTGTAAGTAAGGTTTCTTATTGGAGAGGTTCTATTCTGTTCCTGTTGCTGTTCGTCTTCTTCCTGGGCGATATTGTTGAACATAGCGACGCCACTGATGCTGCTCTGATTCATTATCTCGACTATCGTTGAGAGCTTGTCCGTCGGGTATTGTGAAGAAGCCTCAATCAGCGTTACGACATATCTGCCGTCTGGTAAACCAGAAATTTCTACAATTCCAGGTGCGGTATTTTCGTCTGCGATACTGCCATCCTGAATTGTATAATTGGGAAAATTGCCAAAAGGATCTGGTGAAATGACATATCTAGATTGATTGGTAAGTAAGCTCTCAGAAACAGAAATTATTGTAAGTTTTCCTGCATTAGAGCTGTTTGCAGCAAAAATTGTCGATAGATTTTGACTTTGCAGCACCAAGAAAACCGCAGATATAGTGACTGCTGCTGCGACTATTGACGCTATCACAGCTACCCTGTGGCCTGACACTTGTTTATTATCAGGTCCTATAAGATAATTAAATCATTGGAGAGAGTGGTTGTGCACGCTCTATCTTCTTAAGAATTAAATATACACAAAAAGAAGTCACTCATGTGCAATCATGCAGACAAAAAGTTTCGTATTTTGTTTTTGCTGCATCTTTCGCAGTGTTATCAATAATTGCAGTCACATTCCCTAATCAGAAGGCTTTCGGAGACGGCCTGACTGCAGAGACATTCAGTGCAACACTTGGCGACAGAAATGCTGAGCTACTAGTACAAGTAAATCCTCCCATACTTACAGATGCAAGCAGAAATGATGCATACATACTCTTTAGGCTATACGATGCAAATAACAACCAAACGATCCAGTATACGACATTTTTCGTAAGCATAGAAAAAGGAGTTGGAGAAGATGCGGAGACTATAATGCCTGCCACTCTCTTTCATACGGAAAGCGGCCTGCTCAGGCTGAAAGTGCAGCCTACAGAAGGCGACCTGAGGATCTTTGGGACGCAGGAGCAATTCCTGAACGCCTGGGTTGCAGACCCAGGTGGAACAGTCAACATCCAAGGCCCTCTCTTCCTAGAAGGCGGCATATATCATCTCAGGGTAGAGATCTTTGGCGTTGATAATATACGCAACATATTTGCAGATGAGAACATTCCCAAGTTTGATTCGTGGCTCAGTGTAGGGGATGTCTTTACTCAAAATATCGATTATCGGGGTCAGCCTTACAACACTACTATAATATCGTATTACGATAGAGTACGCGACTTTGGCTTCAATGCCAGCAACCAGCAGTTCAAATGGTCTATGCCATTTGATTGGAACACCTCGCGAATCGAAGACACAAACATATTTGTGCATGAGGAAGTAAAAATTCCAAAATCTCTTGCAGGAATAGGAGATACTACTTCATTTACTGCTACAGTGAACGGCAATCCGATATCCGGAAGGATGCTTGCTGTCGATCCCTATTCTTCGCAGCAAGAGCTTACTCTGCACTACTTGCTCAACAAAGATGACATTATCGGTATGGCCAGCGGGATCACTCAAGGCGATTCTGGCATGATATTTACTCTTGCGCCAGCCACTGGCCAAGTCGCGCAGACAACAGGCGAAATACTCACAGATACAGGAAACATTAATGTTGTACTTGAGTGGGCTCCCGATCAGCTGAATGCAAATACTGAATCAACTCTGACTCTGAGCTTCCATGACGGGTTCTCTGGAGAAAGAATAGCAGATGATGTAAACTACAACCTGCGCGTTTTTGATAACAATGGCAGTCAAGTCTACAGTCAGACCGGCCTCGTTGCAGAGGGAGGAACTGGTACGCAGACGATTGATTTTCCAGCAAATGAGAATTACCGCATGGAGGTTGAAGTTACAGGCATTGCAAGAGATGGACAGTCTATAGACCAGACAAGGAACGGAATTGCAAGAGGCATTGTAGTTGTGCCAGAGTTTCCCACTGGCTCCCTTGCAACAGCAGCTGCTATCGCGGGCATCAGTGGCACTATAATCGTCGTGCTGCGGAGATTTGTAAAAATAGCACCGGGCTTGGGCCTTCAATGAACATCTTTTATGACCAGCTCTCAGAGAAGCTGCATAGAGAAATGCCTGACACCTTTGTTGCGACTAACAAGGTAATGCTCAATATAGAACAGTTCGAAGCAGGACAGAGCTACGTCGTCGGCAAAGTGGAGAATAGATATGGTGACCCAGTCAAGATAAACATCCAAGGTGGGGCACAGGGCATCGAATTGCAGGAAACTCTCTTCAATCTCAAACGGAGATGGCCACGGTTTGCATACGTCATGACTACCATCAAAGATACAGGCGAGGTGCTTGTACGTAAGCTGCCTGTAGTTGGTGTAAGAGACTGGCTTTTGATATATGAAGATGATCTCTTTTTGCTAGCGGTAAAGGATGCATATGATGAGCTCGACATCCGAGTGATTGACTAAGAATAATAGTCTGGCGAAGTGCAGAGTTTCTCACCTGCTGCACTCCAACCAGACAGTTTGTTCCCCATCGGTTTGGTCGATGTAAGAATAGTATAGCACATTGAGAATTTAAATGTGATGGCTATTACTGTCATACGTACGACATATTGGCTAGGTTATGCTGTATAATCGAGTAATAACAACCTGTGCCCTTATAGCATAATCTCATTATGAGGTAGAACTATTGCTTTAAGTTCTGCGCCAGTTAGTAAATGAGTGTTAGGAGGTGTGCAGTGTAGCCGCGACAAGCCCATTTAAGAAAGACTAATATTATTATTCTCATAGGTTACTTGCTCAAATAAATTGATATGTAAAGATCAAATAATATTTCCAGAAATACCTTTAAATGACTATCAGCATTATTGCAATCCAGTAATGCCAGTTGTAGGTATCGATG
>JAICHI010000104.1 GCA_025922735.1 Nitrososphaeraceae archaeon
GTAAAGCTCCTTGCCGCTGTTCTCTTTAATCTCGCTCCGCTGGGCGACCTTGACAAATGCCAAATATGATGACCTTGTAATCAATCTGGCTATAAATTGGTTATCGGACAGCCATCAATACACACACCTCCGCCACATCTAAATATCTCCCCCAGTGCTATAGCAATATCATTCCGGCATGACATCTTCATACAGGCTCATGATGGCCGGCGTTCTGGCTCTTATGATTTTTGGCATAGCTATGGCCCTTTACGGATACCAGCAGGCCGTTTACCCTGTCGACAGCGCGCTTGGATACCTGAAAAGAGCCCAGACTGCCCAGACTCCGGAAGTTCTGGCAAGCTTTGTGTCAAAGGCAAAGATTGAATTGCCGGAGATCGGCAATCCGGTATGGGTGTTTCCGACTGCAAAAACAGATTTGGCACTCATACAAGGAAATCTAAACGACATTGTGGCCCGCGCCAACTCGATAGCATCAATGGAGCCCCATAGTACTGAATATAATTCAGGCATGTTGGACATTCATGTATCCCTAGAGATCATCCAGCAAGATATGATCGATGCAATGCCGTACCTCTACGTTAGTTTTACGAACATCATGCTAAGCGTAGTGTGGATAGCGATAATACTTGTACTGTTTGCCCTCATAAGAAGGGGAAGAGCAAGGTTCCGCGAACAAGAGTACGAAAACCAGTAGCTTTTATTGCATGTCCCATCATTCACAAATCGTGCCCGGGAAAATAGCGGATAGCAACCTTGCAGACAAGGGAAGGCGGTCGTATGAGTGGGCTGCCAGCCGTATGGGCATAGTTGAAAAGATAAGAGCAATGAATGAGAGCAGTCAATTGCTGGTAGGTTTTCGGCTTGGCTTCTGTCTTCACATTACAAAAGAAACATCAGTCCTTGTGATGGCTGCAAAGAGCTTGGGCGCAGACATCGCAATTTGTTCAGCAAATCCCTTGTCAGCCCAGGATGACATTGCAGCTTTTCTGTACAACAAGGGTGTAAATGTGTACGCTTGGCGCGGCGAGACAGAATTAGAGTATCAGCAGTGCATTCGCAATGTGCTTTCATTTACACCTGTCATAGTAACTGATGACGGAGGTGATCTCCACTCAATGGCCCATCAACAAAAGACAAAGGGTATAGCGGGTGGCACCGAAGAGACAACGTCGGGGGTAAAGAGACTTGTTTCCCTAGAAAGGGCGGGCAGGCTTCTTTATCCCGTTATAGCGGTCAACAATGCGCGTACAAAATACCTTTTTGATAACAGACATGGCACTGGACAGAGCACTCTTGATGGCATACTGCGGTCTACTGGCATACTATTGGCAGGCAAGAACGTAGTTGTATGCGGCTACGGCTGGGTGGGCAAGGGCGTAGCAACTCGGGCAAAGGGCATGGGAGCTATAGTGACTGTTACCGAAGTTGATCCTATAAAAGCAATTGAAGCCAAGATGGATGGATTTGCGGTAATGGGGATGTCAGACGCGGCTCCTGCCGGGGACGTTTTCATTACATGCACAGGACAAACGTGCGTGATAAGAAAGGAGCATTTTCTTAAGATGAAGGATGCTGTTATTTTGGCAAACGCGGGACACTTTGATGTCGAGATCGATACTGAGAGTCTTTATGACATCAGCTGCTGCCAGCCGGTGCAGGTTAGTCCAAATATCGAGCGCTTTGATGTTAATGGAAAGAGGTTGTTCCTGCTGTCAAAGGGGAGAGTGGTCAACTTAGTTGCTGCAGAAGGCCACCCGCCAGAAGTGATGGCTCTGTCATTTGCCAACCAGCTGCTATCTATTTTGTACATTGCAAAAAACCATGACAGGATGGAAGTAAAAGTACATAGTGTGCCAGAACAAATAGATCAGGATGTTGGAAGCTATGCACTTGACTCAATGGGCATTAGAATAGATAAAATGATAGAAGAGCAAGAGCGCTACGAGCACTCCAGTTAGGTTAAAATGCTCTGTACATTATTGCAAGTGTAATGCCGGATAATAGCAGTAGCGAAAGCGCAGTCATTACAAGCGCACTGCCTTATGCGAATGGCGAGATACACCTAGGCCATATAGCCTCCACCTATCTACCGGCAGATATTTTCACACGCTTTTTGAGACTTAACGGGTTGAAGGCGTACCATATCTGTGCTACTGATGATTTTGGAACTCCGATCTTGATAAGAGCAGAGAAGGAGAAAAAGAGCCCCAAAGATTATGTTGAATACTGGAATAGACAGGACAAAGAAGATTTTGAATCATTAGGTATTTCGTTTGATTTTTTTTACAAGACAAGCTCCAAAGAAAATGTTGAGTTTGTACAGTACGTTTTCAAACGATTGTTCGAAAACGGCCACATTTACGACCAGAACGTAATTCAGTTCTACTGCACCTATGATGACAAATTCTTGCCAGACAGATATGTAATTGGCAGATGCCCTTACTGCAATGCAGAAAACCAGTATTCAGATTTATGTGAAAAGTGCGGCCGCGTCCCTGATCAGATACTGGAGCCTAAGTGTGCAATATGCGGCAGACCCCCTGTCAAAAAAGAGAGCAAACACTACTTTTTCCGTCTGTCAAGCTTTGAAGAGAAGCTGAAAAAGTGGCTCTTGTCGAACACGCACTTGCAGCCGGACGTCAAGAACTATGTCATCAACTGGATAAACGAAGGACTGCATGATTGGGACATCACTCGTGACCTCTCATGGGGCGTGCCAATACCCCTGCCCGAGGCAAAGGGTAAGGTGTTTTACGGCTGGTTCGATAACCACCTATGCTACATCTCGTCGCTTGTCAAGCTCGTGAATGATAGGGGAGGCAACGGCAAGAAATTCTGGAACGAATCGGAGATTTACCATTTTATTGGCAAGGACATTATCTACCACCACTACCTCTTCTTGCCTGCAATACGTCTTGGCATCAATTCAGAATACAAGCTTCCAGAATATATCCCTACAAGGGGCCATCTCATGCTGCAAAACCAAAAGATATCAAAGAGCAGAAATTGGTATATTGGCCTGAAGGATTTCACTTCCGCATTCAACCCTGACTATTTGAGATTCTACATTGCGTCTGTAGTCTCATACTCGCAAGACGATCTGAATTTTGACTTTGATGCATTCTATGAAAGGATAAACAATGAGCTGATCGCCAACATTGGCAATTTCATAAATAGGGCCCTTTCATTTACGCAAAAATCGTTTCAAGGCATAGTGCCCAAGCCATCCAGCATTGACGATACGACAGAAAAGGAGCTGGCGGCAACAGTGGATGAAACAGGCAGGCTGCTGTCAAGCAACGAAATAGACAAGTCGCTCAAGAGGATCCTAAAATATAGCAATTACATGAACCATTATTTCCAGACAAACTCACCTTGGGCAAACAAGGATACTTCAAACACAACGGTGTACGTATCGGTGAATGCAGTACGAAGCTTGGCGGTCCTGCTTGAACCATTCATTCCCTTTTCGTGTGAAAAGATATGGGCCCAGCTCAAGCTTGGAAGTGGTGGCGGTGTTCACCAGCAGGGTTGGGAGTCGGCTAAGGACATCAAAGCAATTCCTGCAGGCCATGAACTTGGTAAGGTAGAGCCGATCTTCCGCAAGATAGAAGCAAAGGAAATAGAGCAGTGGAAGAATAAGCTAGGCAAACCACAATGACAAGACGTGGACTCATGCTGGGGCGCTTCCAGCCCTTCCATAAGGGTCACCTAGCACTTACAAAGCAGATCCTAAGCGAGTGCGACGAGCTCTTGATAATAATCGGGAGCGCGCAGTTCAACTTTATCGACAAGGATCCTTTCAGTGCCGGCGAGAGGGTGCTAATGATTCATGAGGCGTTGAAAGAAGCAGGGGTTGATCTTTCAAGATGCTATATTATACCTGTTGCAAATGATGAGAACAATGCTCGATGGCTTGCCTACATACGATCAATGGTCCCACCATTTGATGTACTATACTCGGGCAACGACTTTGTAAAGTACCTTGCACGCTCTCAAGACTCCAGCATTGTCATTGAGGACCCTATGTTTGCAGAAATAAATGAGTACAATGGCACAAACATTCGGCGTCTCATGCAAGAGGGTAAGCCATGGGAGCATCTAGTACCACCGGCAGTCGCAAAGGTGATACAGCAGGTTGGAGGCATTGTTAGGATAAATATGCTGGCCCGCTCGGATAGCAACCCGCAGAGGTGGTAATAGGAGGAGGAGGAGACGTGGTAAAGGGTCAAAGGGCATGTCCTGTTTGCCTGTCATGTGGCTCAAAGAAGTTCAAAGTGATAAATAAGAGCGAAAGTCAGGTAATTGTTGAATGCCTATCATGTGCCAAGCGCATCACCATTTAGTTCAAGAGAGCAATAACGAAGGGCATCATCATCAGATAGATTGCAATACTAGGTATCACTTGGGTGCAAGTTAGTGATAGCTAAGGCTCTACCCTCGATTGCGGCTATGCAGGCTGAACATGCCCCATAGAAAGATGCAATCACCAAAAATTGATGGTGTGACCAGTTCCTGTAAAAGCAAGTCGATTAATTCGGCTAAGTCCAATAATAATAAGAGATGAAAAATTCGTTTAACGTGTTAGGAGTTGCAGGTAGCACTCGCCAGGGATCATACAGCACGCGAGCACTTAAAATTGCGCTCGAGTATGTCAAAAAGCAAGGTGCAGAAGTTCGCCTACTAGAGCTCAATAGAATAGTTTTGCCCCTATACGATCCAAGTGCCACAGCCTCAAAAGAGGTAGAAGAAGCAGCCAAGGCCATAGCTTGGGCTGACGCCTTTATCCTTGCATCGCCAGACTACCACGGCTCGATGTCCGGTGCTCTTAAGAATTTTCTTGATCACTTTTATGAAGAGTTTGCAGGCAAAGTGTTCGGATACATAGTTGCATCACATGAGAAAGGACTTACAGTTATGGATCAGATGCGTACAGCGGTGCGCCAGTGCTATGGATGGAGTATGCCCTATGGGGTATCGATAAATGGCCCACAGGACTTTACAGGTCATGAAACAGTGAATGCAAGATTGTCAAGTAGGGTGCGGATGATGGCACGCGACTTGGTGGTATATGGCAGGCTTGTCAGGGATCAATTTATGCGTGATTTTGGTTCTAATGAGCCGGACACGTTTGCAGCGCATTACAGGCCATAAAAA
>JAICHI010000105.1 GCA_025922735.1 Nitrososphaeraceae archaeon
ATGCACATTAACTATTCCGCCACTGCTCTATTTACTATTACTATTATTATTCACTGAAAGCCCTTAAAGAAAAACTTCTCATGCCCTGAAATTAGGAGAGATATATATTGTCAATCAGACAACATGTAGTTGTTGCGAATTCAAATCCGATTGTCCCACTGCAATAGGGGACTAATCTACCGTGCCAAGATGAGGATTGGGAATAGCAATTCAAAGCAGCAAATCAGATCTACCCTTGATCATGGTTCTTATGACCTTGGCAGTCTATTGTAGCACTATTGGCAGAACGATTGAATAATACGGTAACTGCAAGTTATGAAATAAAGTGTTAGTTCATTTCCTCTTCATCGTTCTCTTTGCAATCGATGCGGCGTACGCGCCCGCTCCGATGCCATTATCAATGTTTACCACTGCCAAGCCAAGGGTACAGCTCTGGAGCATAGATGCCAACGCGCCTACGCCGTTTGCACCAAAGCCATAGCCTATTGAAGTTGGCACCCCCACAACCGGTATATCGACCATCGACGCTACAATTGAGGCAAGTGCACCTTCCATTCCTGCCACGACCACAATGGCGCCTATCTCTTGTTTGAACATCTCTTTAAGAGCTGGAAAGAGGCGATGCATTCCAGCAATGCCGACATCGTAACTTGTTATCGCCTCACAGCCCATCGCCTTGGAAACAATCCGTGCCTCTTCTGCGACGCCAACGTCTGAAGTGCCGGCC
The DNA here is from genome assembly GCA_025922735.1 of Nitrososphaeraceae archaeon. Taxonomy (GTDB): domain Archaea; phylum Thermoproteota; class Nitrososphaeria; order Nitrososphaerales; family Nitrososphaeraceae; genus Nitrososphaera. Next base: position 728 of record JAICHI010000105.1, read on the forward strand.
GACATTATTCCTATTTTGGCACCGGTCATTTTGCAGGTGAACGACTTTTCAGAGGCAAATAGCGTTGTGCTGTTCCTACCAATTTCGACATTAAGACCCTTTCTACGGAGCGCACCTGCTACTCTTGATAGCTCGTTCTTCTTTATCCTGCTGACTACAACTTGACGGTTACGCCTAACAATAGCGGAGGCTATTTTGATGATGTCTCTGTACTCTTTGCTTTCAGAAAAAATGATCTCTGGCATTCCTCCTCTTCTCATTTCCCTGCCGACATCGAGCTTGGCAATATCGCCTATCTTTTCAATTGCGTGGATGGAGATCTCCTTCTGTACCTCCGATAGGCTAAGGCTGCCATTTGCAAATTCGTCAAGAATTGTATGTAGATCCATCCGTCAGCAAGCTATCAACAACAAGAAAATAAAAGGCTTTAAAGTGGAAGTGCCCTGATCGCTTCCTTCACGCTGGCAACGCCCTTGCTGAAAATGTCCTGCTCAAAGCTGTCCAGCTTGAGCTCAATTATGCGCTCGACTCCACCTGCGCCAATGATAACCGGGACGCCTATGCACACATCATAAAATCCATATTCACCTTCAAGCAATGTTGACACTGGAATTACCAGCTTTTTGTCTCGGATGGCAGACTCCAGCATAGTCGCAACTGCGTTGCCAGGTGCATATACGGTCGCTCCCTTTAGTGCAATGACCTCTGCTGCGACCTTTCTTGTCTTTTCCAAGATCTCCGTTGCCTTATCCTTTGAGATAAACTCATGAAGCGGTATTCCTCCTATAGAAGAGAACCTAGTCAGCGGCAGCATGTTTTCGCCGTGCTCGCTTATCACCATAGCTTGAATCGAACTGCGTGAAATATTTGTCGCATCTCGAATAAAGCTCTTGAACCTTGATAAGTCTAGCATGCCACCCATTCCCATAACCTTGTTCTTTTTTGCTCCAAGAGTCTTGAGCATAAAATAAGTCATCGGATCAAGTGGGTTTGTAACGACTATTACAGTAGCATCCTTTGCATAAAGCGCAATTTTGGACACGACATCCTTGACGATGCCTGCATTTATCTTGAGGAGATCCATTCTCGTCATGCCTGGCTTTCTTCCGACGCCAGCAACGACCACTACATAGTGTGAATCGCGCATATCTTCGTAATTGTTTGAACCCCGCACTATGGTGTCAGAGCCCCTTTCTGACAGCTGGTGATTGATGTCCATTGCTTCTCCCTGAGGGAGGCCCTGCACTATATCAAGCAGCAGTATGTCTCTATCAAGCTCCCTCAACCCGCAATTAAGGGCAGCTGAGGCGCCGACCTTTCCCGATCCGATTATGGTAATTGTCATAGCCGAACTTGCAACTGAAGGATTGCTTATATAAATTGTGATTGGAGTCGGGTCAGCTTTAAATTAATCCGCATGTCAAGTCAATAGCGAATTGTCAAAGAAAAGGAGGGACGACAGCTACTTTGCCGTAGATAGACGTAGAAAAAGAAAATACATGATGATTATAATACCAGTCATCATCGCAGTGGCAGCAGCTGGTATTGCAGGAGCTATTTTATACCAGCCTCCCACGGCAATGGCAATAAGTGGAATAGAATGTAATAGGTCTGAGCAGCTTAATTACCATATTCATTCAGGTTTAGATGTATTTGTTAATGGCGTACAACAGCAAGTCCCTTCAAATATTGGGATACTCTCTTCACCCTCATGTCTATACTGGCTTCATACCCATAGTGAAGATGGCATAATACATGTCGAAGCACCTGAGACCAGAGAATTCACACTGGGGCAGTTCCTTGACATTTGGCAACAGACTAATTCAACGGGATTCTTTGACTCCGTAACTGATATGCCGGTAACAGCATATGTGGATGGCCAGAGATTTGAAGGTGATTATAGGACAATACCGCTAGAATCGCTCAGAGAGATCGTTCTCACGTATGGCACACCTCCTGAAGATATTCCAGCTGACCATGACTTTGGCGGGATAACAAGATAAAAGCATAAACGTGATATAAAGCAAAAGCACAAGCTAGCGTGGCTATGCCAAGAGTTGCGATCATAGATTCCCAAGTGGCAGGAATTGCCGGCGACATGCTGATGTCAAGCCTAGTGGATGCTGGTGCCAACAAGACCAAAGTCATTGAGGCAATCTTTGCTTGCCAGAACTTTGTCAAGGACAGCAGGATAATCAATGCTCATTTTACCAAAGTGATATCACACAGCTTTGCTGCCACACAGCTACAAATGAAATACAAAGATGGGGTGCTCAAGCGCAAGGGCACAGAACTGTATTCTGCACTTGCAAGATGCTGCGACTCTGTGGGGCTTGAGCATAGGGCCAAGACATTTGCATTAGATTCACTCAAAATGATAATCTCTGCTGAGGCTACCATCCACGGCCAGAATTTTGACAGCGTACATCTGCACGAAGCATCCAGCATTGATACCTTTGCAGACCTTGTTGGATGTGCAACAGCGTTACAGGATCTCCAGCTGTTTGATGCCAAGATGTATTCTACTAAAGTGGCAGTTGGTGGCGGCCTGCTAAAGTTCTCTCATGGTATCATGTCAAATCCTGCCAGTGCAATCCTTGAAATTTTCAAGAATAAACAATTCGTTCTGGTAGGAGGGCAGGTCGAAGATGAACTGACAACTCCTACAGGGGCAGCAATGCTTGTCAATTTGGTGCAGGGTAGTGTCAGCTACTATCCCAGCATTGCACCCGAAAAAATCGGGTATGGTGCGGGTATAAAAAAGTTTGAAGGTTTTCCCAATGTAGTTCGTGTAGCAATAGGCACATCGGGGACTGTCTATGAAACAACCAGGGACACCGTCTATGTCGTGGAAACAAACATCGATGACGCCACTGGTGAGCTAGTAGGTAACCTTGTAGAGCAGTTGGCTGAAGTCGCCAAGGACGTGACAGTCATTTCAGGTATCACTAAAAAGAGCCGGCCAACCTATCTCATTAGGATTATATCGGAAAACTCGCGGCTAAACAGTGTGCTTGAGTTACTGTTCGACGAATCCGGGACGCTTGGTGCTAGAGTGCAGGAAGTAGAGCGAATTATTCTGCCTAGGGGCATACTAACTATGCCAGTTAATATTAACGGCAACATCCTCGATGTGCGAGTCAAGATTGTCAAGGATTCAGCTGGAAGAATAAAAAATGTTAAACCTGAGTTTGAAGATATCAAGGTGATTGCAACAAAGTGTCAAATGCCGGTCAAGAGGGCGATGGATCAGGTCAGGGCAGAAGTTATGAAAAAGCTGGGAGGATCATAAAATGGAAACCTTCCACAAACTGGTAGAGTGGTTCGTAAAAAACGGGGGCGACAGAGCATTAGTGGCACTTTCTGGTGGAGTCGACAGTGCTGTTGTAGCACTAGCTGCAAAAAAAGCGCTTGGCAACGGCGCTATTGCCATAACTGCTGATTACAAGACGCTGGCAGATGAAGAACTTGCCGTGGCGTGGCGAGTCGCAAGAGAGATAGGCATTAAACACAAAGTGATTGAATACAATGAGCTTGAAAACACATCCTTTGTAAAAAATGACGCCATGCGCTGCTATTATTGCAGAACAGAGCTTGGACAGCACCTTGCAGAAGAAGCAAGAAGGGCGGGTATATCACTCATTGTTGATGGAACAAATATCGACGATCTGACAGACTACAGGCCCGGCATTAGAGCTCTCCGTGAAAACGGTGTGAGAAGCCCAATGATAGAGCTTGGCATAGGGAAGCTGGAGATACGTGAAATCGCAAAGAGCTTTGAGCTCTCTGTTTATGACAAGCCATCCAATGCATGTCTTGCCTCAAGGATACCGACAGGGAGCAAGGTCACATACGAAAAACTGCAAAGGATTGAGAATGCAGAGATAATAGTCAAGACAATTTTTGGAGTCAGGCAGGTCCGCGTAAGAGATCACGGCGACCTTGCAAGGATTGAAGTGGGCAGAGACGAGTTGCACAAGATGTTTGATATATACAAGCTTTCAATCTTGGACAACAAGCTTAAGGAGCTTACATTCAAGTACGTTTCTATTGATGTAGCAGGCTACAAGACAGGTAAGCTGGTGATTATAGATTGATATGACCAGAATGGGTAACACCCTATAGACACCGAAAAAGCTAAAGCTAGGTCCCTTCTATTGTGGCATGTAGAATGCCTTATAGAATGACCAAGGTCACTACTGCTGGACCAGAAACTACAACAACAGCTCCACGACAAGAGAAACAATCATCATCACCATCTAGGTTATCGTTATTAACTACGGTGTCAAGGCTGTCTAGGTAGTCATCACCGTCACCACATTGTAAGAGGTCATCACTCGCGCCGCCGTCCATGAAATCATTACCTTCACCGCCATCCATACTGTTATTATCGTGGAAGTCAAACATGCCGTCATTACCG
>JAICHI010000106.1 GCA_025922735.1 Nitrososphaeraceae archaeon
ATACTTTTAGTTTTTATTACTTCTTTAGTCTTATCGCCAACTGGACATTACGCTTTAGGTCTGTGGCACTTTTTGTGAAGGCAAGTGCGCTTATGACTATTCCAGCGGCTATAGCGGGGCCAGCAATATCTGCAAATGAGAGTCCAAGCTGCTGAAAAGGCGTGTTAGTAGTGCCAGAGGTCCCATTCTGCTGCTGTTGTGGCCCTCCTTCCTCAGCTGTCGTTTTCATCGTACCTGGCGTGGCCGTTATGGATATGCTGCCAAGCGCGGATGCCCGTTGGGCTGCAAACCAGATCCTTCCCTCGTCGTCTGAAGATAACCATTGAACAAACGATCCGGTTAACGGGATATTAACCTCAGTACCCTCGCCAGTCCTTGGATCTATTACTCCAATTTTATCTATCTCATGCTGTGCAAACCACAGATTGCCATAGTTATCCATCGCCATGCCAAAAGGCAGGCCGGCTTCATCAACTGATGGATACTCCCGGAAGGTGCCAAGGATTGAATTGAACACCGATATCGTGTGGCCACTGTGTTCTGCGATATAGATATCGAAGCTATCCGGGTCGGCGAATACCGCTGCGGGTTCATCAAGCGTTTGGATTGAACTCTCTGGCTTGTACTCTGTGATGTTGCCTGTGGTAGTATTTATTTTGGCAATGCTGTCAGCGCCTGCTTCTGCAAACCAAATATTACCCATCCTGTCGGAAGCGATCCCAGCAGGTCTTGCGTCTTGTGTCGGTATGTCATATGAGGTGAACTCTTCAGTCGCAGGCTCGAACTTGATGACCTTGTCAGCTCCGTTCCCGACAACTATGGGTACCCACAAGCTTCCGTTTCCATCAATCGCAATCCCTGATGGAATGCCCTCTTCAGGTATTACAAATCGTCTGCTAGAATTATCATCTGGGTTGTAGAGGCCAAGTACTCCACTGTTTTCGGCCCCTAAGGGATCTATATACCAGAGGCTGCCGTCTGAAGCAAGTACGCTTTGAGTTACATGGGTGGCATTAATTTTATGCATGGTGTAGTTTCCGGTATTAATGTCCAGTTGCCATATCGTTCCGTTTCCTGGCAGCGAATCGCCAACCCATATAGATTGTCTTTGTGCATCAAAGATAGGATAGAGAGGCAAGCCGTTGGCTGACATGTTGTACAGTTTAGTATCAAATTGAAGGTCAGATATTGCAGGCTTGACATTTACGTCAAGAACTGCAAGCTTGTTGCTTCCCTGAGGATTTATGCCCTCAATCTCGATATGCCATACACCAGGCAAGCTAAAGGCCGCATCTGCCGAAAATACATTATCTGACTGTTCTGTAGTTTCCACAGTTATTGGACCTATCCCTCTTTCAAGCTGGGTTAGCTTTATGGTGGCAGACTGTATTCCTGTAGCATTGCTACCGTCCTGCTCAAAGAAGGATAGTTTGAATGTGTTCTGCCCGACTACAAACGGGCTTATGGTAAGTTTTATTGTCCCTTCGCCTGTGTAGAGTGTCCTCACAAAGTCTGTGCTCAGTGCCGCCTCGGCAAATGCAGCCTGTGTATCCAACTGCTGCTCACGCTCATAAGCAGGGAACTGGCCGGACGGCAGCGCGCCGTTTGCCATCAATGAGACCATCAGTAGAAGCGCTATTCCTACACTGGCCTCTGCCTTGAGCATCCTGTCGTAGTTCTTAAGTCTCTGTGTATGCCCGTCTGATGTCGTACCCACTCCGCCGCCGACCATTACTGCGACCGCCTTTTTCTGAACAATAAATTGAGAATATGCTCCCATAGCCACCATTGTAGCAGCAAGCCCCAACTTGATGGCTAGTATCTGGCCATATACGGAAGCAAGTGTAAGTGCAAGGTTGGGTTCTAGTGCAAAGAGCAGGGCAGGTCCAGTTATTACCGCGATGCCAAGCAGCGTTACAACCACCGTAGAAAACCGGGGGATCAAGATCGAAAGCGCAGTGGACTTGATCAGTTCATCTTCAATTGAAAGGATCTTGGGCACCGCCACAAATCCAAGCAATATTAGGCCGCCTATCCATATCGAAGCAGCAGAATTGTGGAAAAAGTCAAGCAGTATTGGGCCTATCTGACTAGTGGCTGCTGCGTGTGCTATCAGACTTGATGTAACTAAAACTGCAAGCCCCAGGATAAGTATTGCATACATTTCTGCGTTGCTGGCAGTCGTATTGCTTTTGGTAATCCTGCGGTAGATTACCAATGAAATACCCATTAATATTGAGGACTGAAGCATCCTTGTCAACCATACATTGCCAAACTTTGTCGCAACCGCTTCTGAAATGCCGGCATTAATTGAAATAGCCTGCACAACTATCATGGCGACGCCGGATGCAATCACTAATCCCGTCCCGATTATGATAAGAAGCATCATGTTCTTGTCAATAGAAACCCGCGTCTTTGAAATCACGTTTGAGAGCCAAGGCACCCGTGCAAGCGGTTTCCAAAGCCACAGTGTAGCAAACGCCGCGCCTACAACTATCACTTGCCCGACCATGCCTGGGAACCTTGAAGCTGACTCTTCTGGTGAGAGAATATCTTTCTGCTGCTGTTGCTGCTGCTGATTAGCTCCTAAGCTGGACTGCTGCACATTGGTTCCTACTCCAAAGACAAAAGTCTCTCCTACCACGTGGCCGTCTACTGCCGAAAGCACATTGGTGGTTACAGTGTATTGGCCTTCTGGGAGATTTGGCTGCAGACTGACAGCTATTGAAGCAGTGTCTCCTTCAACATTGTGCGGATCGTTCAAGTCGACTGTGTTCCCGTCTGGTCCGAGCACTCTTATGGTACTATAAGCGAGCTCTATTGGCTCGCTAAAAAATACGCTGACTTCTCCCGGTGATGAGGGAATGCTCTGAAAGGGCTTTGGCGAAGAATCAACATAAACAGGATGGGCAAAAGATTGGGGAATGTTAGATGCAAACATGATCACAATCATAGCGGCCAGGATTAAGCTATAGCGCAGCCGCCACCCTTTGCCCAGCATGAATGAAATATGACGAGTACTATATTTGACTCTTGTCTATTTTGTGGTACAAACATCGAAGCAACCCCAAGGATTATAAGATTGCAGAGGAATTTCGGTACAACGAATGAAGAAAATAGCCTGGCTGTTGGCACTCTTCATGTTATTTTTGCCGTTTATTACATTAGATTATCACCCAGTAATGGCACATGTAGAAATGGTTCAGGGTGACATCAGAATTCTCGCAGGTTGGACCAACGAGCCGCCCATCGTAAGCCAGCTCAATGAAATCGTACTAATAGTAACTAGAGTATCTGATGGCCAACCTATCAATAACGCACTTTCACAGGTTGCTGTAACTGTGAATAAAGGCGCAGAGTCTAAGTCGCTTCAGTTCCAGCCCACAGAAGAATCAGGTACGTATACTGCAGAAATACTTCCCACAGAGCCTGGCCAGTATGCGGTTGTTATGAATGGAACAATAGCGGGGCAGGCAATTGATGGCCAGATACAAATAGAAGATGTAGAAGATATGGCGCGGTTTACCTTCCCTCCTACAACAAGTGGAAGCAGCAATGAGATATCACAGGAAGTGATAGAACAGTTGCAGACTGTCATAACCGGGCTGACGGCACAAATTGACGAGGCCAATGTGGTGGCAGAAGACGCCAAAAACGCCTCTCTTAGCGCAACTGAATCAGCTCAAGAATCAAGATTGGCAGCCGACAGGGCTTATCTCTTTGGCATGATCGGCATAGGAGTAGGTGCGGCTGGCATTGCAATCGCTGTTGTGGCACTCTCCCGCAAGGACGTTGTCACTGTATCGAGAGGACAGAAACTCTAGGAGAGGATACGTCGTCTTCTAGCAAGCACTATGGATGTTGTTATCATGAGTGCAGATAGGGTAACAGCTAGAATGCCAGCAGCAGGAAGTTCCGGTACTACTGTGATGGGAAATGTGGCTTCTTCATCAGTCGGTATTGTAGGGCTGATGCCGGTGCCAGCAAGGTACACCTGTATTGTGTAATCTCCATTTCCTTGGAATGTATATGGTACTGTCAATGTGCCCTCAACGTTGTGAAGAACAGCCTGCCCTGTCTGGTTTGCCGCGCTGAAAACCTGTTGACCATCCTTTAATATTCTAATATCATAATCTTGGTGCTCATGGAGAGAGTCTGTGCCAGGGTTGAGAAAGGCTACATTGAAGTCAGCCTGCCCGCCCTCACTCCACATCGGTTCTAAACGGACGTCAAGTGTGCCCTTATCTGTAGTTTTCACCATCCCGCCATCTTGTGCATAGAGAGCAGGAGTAGTAGTGGTCATGACGCTTAAAATTGCCCCTAAAAGCAACGCAACTAAGAAGAATACGCTTCTTGTCATTGCGATTAATTGATAGCGTGCCTAAATAAATTGTTACCATTTGCCCTGGCAGCAAGTATCGCTATGCTAAGTACTACAGCAGCAGCAGATAGTACAAACACCTCAAGCTGAAACTCGGGTGTAACTTGTATTGGTACTATGGCCCGCTCACCCAAACCTTCAATATCGTCTATCCTCATTTCATAGGATCCCATCTCTTCAAAGAAAAACTCCTGAAAAATCGATGTTTGATCTAACCGCTGAATCTCAGGTTTATCATCTCTGTAAATTGAAATGTCATACTTGATATCTTCAATTTCGCTGCCTGTGTCTGGGTCAACAAAGTGTATTTCAAACATATTTGCGCTGCCAATATCGTTTGATATCCACATTATTTCAACCTTGAATGTACCTTGATCGGTAACTGCTTCAAGCCTGATCTGCTCCTGTGCATAGATTGGCTGAAAGGCTAGAATGATTGACAACAATGCAAGAGACAGAAAAAGACCAATAATAATTATAATCATAAAAATAATAGTTACGACAACACTACACAAAGGAGTTGTGGTATGAAAAAGCTTCCAGTTAATAATCTATTGTGAAATGATTGCCTGATTTGGTATCTTCTTCTGGTGACGCTATCTCGCTAGCAATTCCTTCTGCACGTTAGGAAGAGAGCCTAAGACCAGACGGATCCAAGACGATTCAAGGTCATAATCTATCTATATAGCCAGTCAGGTTTTTAAGAGATGAAATTTTTCATAGCTTGTCGTGCGGATTGTCTCATTTCTTCCAAGTGCAACTGA
>JAICHI010000107.1 GCA_025922735.1 Nitrososphaeraceae archaeon
CAGAAGATAAAAGAAGAGTTCTCCAAAGTGCCTGAGCTGCCAGTAATACCCCACATCAGATTTTCCTAGCCGGAGGTAAGTCTTAGGTGTTAGAGACGAGCTAGGGTAGGCAAACGGCACAACAATTTTTGACAGCGCAGTTTTTCGTCTTGTTTCCATAAATCTTATGGTAACGATATCTTTGCTGTTCACCTATGATAGAGATACTTCGATAAAGGAGAGAGAGAACTCCCCGCTATCAACTGTCAAACACAACGCCTGTGCATGGAATATTCTGCGTTCACGCCTCGAATCTCGGATCAACTTTATCGTGAATAATAAAGGAAAGACCGAGATTATCAAGAGCTGGCTTGGATGCTCGAGTTGGTAGAAAAAGGCGAGTTTATTTTGAATATTATCTCTGATAGGATCGACTCGGTGCAATATCTTGACGAATTCATAACAATAAGGAGTAACGTATCCTCGTCTATCAGCGAAGTGAGGGACGACGTAGAACAAACGGTTGAAGCAGCTGAGGCGTCGCTTTCAGGATTTCACGACGCAATATCTAAAGTGTCGACGCGGCTGTTGCCGGATTTGAGGCAGGAGATCGAACCAGTGCTAGTTTCCGAGTTGTCTACTGTATTTGCACCAGGCAAAATAAATACGGCAAATTCTATGGCAAATGAGGCAACCGTTCGAGGGGCAACAGAAAGGGAAGAAGACGGAAAGGGAGAGCGGAAGGAGGAGGCCGAAAGCATGATGGCATAGGTGCAAATTATTTTGTTGGCTAGGCAACATAGATTTACACATAAGTAATTCAAACCAAGAGTCCAATCTGGCTTGAACTGTATTTATGAGTCTCGCACCACAGGAATTAGAAAATAGCGCTAGCAAGTATGCAGCCGAGGCAATCAGGCTGGACTCTCAGGGCTCACGCGGAATGGCAATTAATTCATATCAGCGGGCTATAGAGGCCCTGGTTAAGCTCGTTCAAATATATCCCGATTACAAGCTAAACAAAGTGTACATGGAGAGAGCCAACGCCTATCAGAATAGGATCAAGGCACTTCAGATGTCGCACGGTCTAGAAGAAGAGAAATTGGCACCAACTCAAATTGATAATATTACACTAGATCCTCCAAATGGGCATGGAAGCAAGCGTTCCACTGCGTCTTCTTCTACTTCTCCTACTTCAGCCAAGTCTAGCGGAAACGTGGAAACACTCAAGGCCGACTTTGACGACTTGGTTATGAAGGAAAAGCCCAAGGTGAGCTGGAATGAAGTCATCGGGCTTGAAGATGCCAAGAGAGCAATGCGCGAATCTATCGTTTACCCGACAAAGAGAGCAGACTTGTTCCCGCTTGGCTGGCCCCGGGGCATATTACTTTATGGCCCGCCGGGATGCGGCAAGACACTGCTTGCAGCTGCAGCCGCTGCAGAGATTGACGGCTACTTCATCAATGTCGATGCTGCATCTATGATGAGTAAGTGGCTGGGCGAGGCTGAAAAGAACATCTCAAAACTATTCAAGATGGCTCGTAACCTAACTGAAAGTGAGGGAGTACCGGTTCTCTTGTTTATAGACGAGATCGATTCACTCATCGGCACTCGCAACAGTGAAGTAGGAGGCGAGGTCAGGGTTAAGAACCAATTCCTGACCGAGATGGATGGTATCAACGGCAAGAGCAAAGAATCTCAACTCTATGTCATAGGCGCAACCAACAAGCCTTGGAGCCTGGAGGTGGGTTTTCTGCGCAGGTTCCAAAAGAGGATCTATGTTACACTGCCAGGCAATGGGTCAAGGACGAACCTTTTCCTGCAGTATACAATGCCTCTGAATGTTGACGGGACGCTGAGGGTTGACGAGCTCGCCAAAATAGGTGAGGGATACAGCGCAAGCGACATTAAGGATATTTGCCAGTCTGTTCAATTACGAGTCGTAAACGAATTATTTGAAAGCGGCAAGGCAATGGAGGACGGCACCAATCCAAGAGCGATAAACATGACTGATTTTAGAGAAATATTCAGAATCCGCAAGCCAAGTGTCAGCGTTGACATGATAAGGGCTTATATGCGGTGGAGCGACCAATTCAAAGCGCTTTAACCTCAATTTTTTCTTCTTACATCCTAACCTCTTAGTGACTTGTCAACTCTTTTTTTGCCACTTGCTAATGCTTCCAGCTCTTAACTTAGACTTAATTGCACTCCTCAGCCCTCCCTTGTGGTACTAAGAGAAGTGACCAGTCTGATCTCGACTGTAGAGGGAGTCGTCCATTATCCATAAATGCTCCAGTGAATCTCACCTATCATGTCTTCTAGCATATTTCATAGTCGGCTTCCATTTCAGCATATGTCAGCAGAAGACAAAGAGTACTCAAACGACATTAAGCGACATCATGACAAGAATTAACCTCCTCCTAGCTGTTAGCATAAACTGGGCCGGTGTCGTCTTTGAGCGGGTGAACAGAATCCTTGGTTGCAGATGTAAAATGGAAATTAAAAAACACGCCTTGTTAAAGGGACGCGAATATACGAATCTAAACTTACGAATCATATTTTTGAGCCTTTGAAGTCCAGGATGAGCTCGGTAAATCCAGTGAGAAATTCTCTTTAGAGGATTTTAATAGACAACCAATATAATGAATGCACACACTACAATATACAACCTTAGAAAGCCCTATTATTATAGAAGAAATCTACCGGATTAGCTAGCGTTGTTCTAGTTGTTGCTTGGTTGCCCGTAACCCTTTATATAACGTCTCCAACGGAAAAAAACAGCAAATGGTTTTTGAAGATATGCTGCCCATCGGAGCCTCGCTAGCATCCATGGGAGTTGCCGCGGGCGTTGCTGCATGGGTTGGAAGGCAGCAAAGCGGAACCGAAGGCATGATGAAAATTTCGTCTGCTGTCAGGACCGGCGCAATGGCTTTTCTAAGAAGAGAATTCAAGATAGTAATACCGGTGGCGATTGCACTTGCAATAATTATTGGTTTTGCTTCAAGCTTCTCAAATGGAGTCGCGTTCGCAGTTGGCGCTTCGCTCTCTGGGATCGCTGGTCTGATTTCGCTCAGAATCACGGTTAAGGCAGCAGTTAGAGCCGCTCAAGCAACATCAAAGGGTCTAGGCCCTGCATTTGCCACTGCATTTAGGGGCGGCGCAACCGTTGGCCTGTCAGTGCCGGCAATGGCATTGATAGCAATCACTGCCCTGTACTTTGTGTATCCTGACCCATTGATGATTGCGGGAGTTGGTATTGGCGCAAGCCTCATCGCGTTGTTCATCAGGGCTGGCGGGGGTATATTTACAAAGGCTGCAGACTTGGGAGCCGACCTTGTTGGAAAGGTCGAGGCAGGGATTCCGGAAGATGATCCAAGGAATCCAGCTACAATCGCAGATAATGTTGGCGATAACGTAGGCGATGCAGCCGGTATGGGATCCGATGTGTATGAATCATATATTGTTACGATACTTGCAGCCATGCTGCTTGGTGCACTTATCGCTCCGGGCAGCCTAGAAGCAATTGGGGGCGACAGATTCGGGCCGGCACTCCTTCCGATAGTGGGGATCGAGGTGAACCCTATGGTGCTTTACCCAATGCTAATTGGAGCTTCAGGCCTAATAGCGTCGATAATCGGTGCCATGACGATAACTTCAAGAAAGATATCTGACCCAATGAACCCGCTCAATATTGCGTTTATCGTAAGTGCTGCGATAGCCATTGGGCTCAACTTTCTTTTCACAACCTCCTTTCTAGGCTACAACATATTGTCATATTCACTGTTTGCAACCACAGTGGTGGGAGTAATACTTGTACCAGTGATACAGAGAATCACTGACTATTTCACCAACTCCAAGTACAAACCCGTACAGGAGATTGCAGACTCGACTAAGTGGGGATATGCCGCAAACACCCTCACTGGCATCGTTGTGGGGATGAGGTCAACCGGACCCTTTATGCTTGCCATAGTCATTGTACTTGGAGTTTCATATGGCATTACATACGGAGTGACGCAGGACCCGCTTATGGGAATCTATGGCACAGCGATGGCTGCAATGGCGATGCTCAGCCTTGCAGGGATCGTTCTTTGTATTGACGCATTTGGACCCATTAGCGACAACGCCGGCGGTATTGTTGAAATGACTGGCATGGGCGAAGAGAATCGAACAATAACTGACAAGATAGACGCTGCTGGCAACACCACCAAGGCCATAACAAAAGGGTTTGCAATCGCAAGCGCGGGGCTTGCTGCACTTGCCATTATACAGGCGTTTCAGCTTGAGGCTGACAGGATATTCCCAGCAATGATGTTTGAATACTCGCTTTCAGATGTCAGGCTCATAATTGGGCTCTTAGTTGGGGGCCTCATCCCATTCTTTGTAACAAGCCAACTTATCGCAGGAGTCAGTAGATCGGCTTCAAAGATGGTTGACGAAGTGAGGCGACAGTTTAAGGAAAAGCCAGGTATTATGGCTGGCACGGAAACACCAGACTACGCCAAGTGCGTTGACATCGCAACGACTGCAAGCCTAAGGGAGCTTTGGAAGCCGGCGCTTGTCACAATTGCCGCTCCAATCGTGATAGGTGTGCTTTTAGGTCCAACTGCTGTGGCAGGCGTGCTCATGGGTGCCGTGGTAAGTGGTCTGTTCCTTGCATACCATCTTGCAAACAGCGGAGGTGCATGGGACAACGCCAAGAAATACATAGAGATGCAGGGAAAGAAAAAGACTGAGGCTCATGCAATCGCAGTCGTAGGCGACCTGATTGGTGATCCATATAAGGACACGGCTGGGCCGGCACTTAATACTGTAATTAAGCTGCTCAACACTATAGCAATAGTGTTTGTCCCAGTATTCATCGCAATATTGCCTCTGTAAAAAGGGTTCAAAATATATGTAGGGTCCGTCGCTTGTGAGCGAAGGAAGGTATAGCGAGTACCCCGCAAGAAGAGGATATTAGCGCGCATTACCAACTAATAATACACGTCAGCATTGCATAGGAAAACGGGACATAGTCTAAGAAAATATTGCTCTAGTTTGTATGGCCAAAAATATAAACACAGGCGACGCTATCGACATTCTCGCACACACAGATGGATTTTAGCATCAAGTTCAACGCCAAGGCAATTGAAAACAACGTTCGCGATTATCTAG
>JAICHI010000108.1 GCA_025922735.1 Nitrososphaeraceae archaeon
ACTCTATCTTCTGCCTGACTGTCTGTGCTGCCTGTTCTAACCCTTGCTTTATTTTGTCATCAGCCTGACTTCCAGTGACAAAGTTTCCAGCCTTGTCAAGTGTTCCAAGTTCATAGTCTATTACGTGTCGTATGTGCGTATGATTGTTTTCGCCTTGAAATTCTTGTATGCTCTCCCATCTTTGAAAAGGTCCTTCTGTCTGTCTAGTTACCAACTTCCTATTGGGTTCCTTCTCTGCTACCTCAAGACGCATTTCTGCCTTGCGACCCATATATTCACCTTTGACTTTCATCTCAGAACCTGGCTCATTTTTAGAGGCTGTAGTTGATTCTGATTCTTTGACTATATCTCTAGGCCATGCTTCTTTGATGTTGTCTGGGTTTGTGTAGTATTCATATACTCTCTCTACTGGAGCGTTTATGTCTATTTGATATTCTATTCGTGACATGGTAAGGGCTGCGCAAGATCTTATTTATCCCATTTCCAACTTACGTCTTCATGATGATTAGGAATGTACTTAAGATATCATTCTTTGAGTTCGACTTATAAAGTGAATCTTTAGATTCTATTGGAGACCGATCGCAGAATTCAGGCCTCTCATAGAGGTTATCTAGGCGATCATGCGCAGCAACAACCATGCTGGCATTCCTCTCTGATATCCTAAGTTATACCTTTGGTGGGTGCTTTTCCTGCCACTTGCGGCCAAGCTCTGCCAAAAGTTCAAAGTTCTCGCGGTGCCGTGGCTCGTTCCACTTTTCCCGAAGACCATAGATTATTGGTTTGCATTTATCCCATTCCGTCTGAAGTGCTCCATATCTGTCAAAAAATAGATCAGCGTTTAGGAATCCTTTTTCCACAAGCAAGCCTGCAAGCTCCCACTTTGACGTGATCCTTTCAAAGAACTGATACTCTCTGCTTCCATGTGCGTATTTACTTGTGAACTCTTCGACCGTCTTTTCATAGAACTGACCCCAGAACCACTCAGCAGCCTGGAAATCATAGTCCGTGTTATAGAGCTCGGCCAATCGAAACAGCGTATCGATATCCTGGGCAGTCACTCTGCTTTTTTTCCTACGCACTGCCATATTTGGCAGCAGTGGTAGGCACTCAATGTAATAAAGCTGTCTGCCTCATTGTTATGTATCTCATATATAATTTTGTGTGCTTTATCATCATTATGGCATCAAAAAGTAGTGGTAGTGCGACATCTACAGCAGCAATAATGAAGCAAGACGTTAAGACAGATATTGGAGTAAAAGATGATGCTCGTAAAAAGCTGGTCGAGACGCTTAATATGCGTCTGTGTGACGAGTATGTTCTCTACACAAAGACAAGGAAGTATCACTGGAATGTTATAGGACCTCGCTTCCATCAGCTGCACGAGTTCTTCAAAGAACAGTATGAAATCCTCGATGAAATGGTAGACGAAATAGCAGAAAGGGCAAGGCAGCTTGGCGGCAAGTCCCTTGGCACGCTTGACGAGTTTGCCCGCTACTCAAGCATCAACGAAGACCCTGGTCAAAATCCTGACGCACAGACAATGATATCAAACCTGCTAAAGGATCATGAAACAATAATCAAGACGCTTAGGAAGAACGCTGATGAAGCTGAAGAGTTAGAAGACATGGCAACAAATGACTTTTTCCTGCAAGCAGTAGAAAAACATGAAAAGATGGCGTGGATGTTAAGGGCACATCTGGAAGGCAAGGACACTCTCTAATCTTTTTTCCTTATTTTTTGGCACACAAATCTATTGCATCTTATTAGATCTTCCGATCCTACTTAGTGCCTGTAGGACAAGGCTGCCTGCTTGGAATTAGAATTATTATCACTAACAGTTAAGTCGCCTGCTAACCAACCAGAATCAAACACCCCACGACACACACACCCATATGTACTGCATTCATATATTTTCTCTCTCTGTCTGCTGATAAAACGAAGAAAGAAGAAAAAGGTTACTCTATGCCACTTTTTGGATTCTTACTGGTCGTATATTTTTTACTTGTTATATCCTATATATTATACAGCTATATGGGGAAATGAATGTATATCACTTCCAAAGCATGGGTCTGTCCTTGATCCTATTCCATCCTTCTTCATCTGATTCAACTTGCTCTACTGTGATTTCGTCGAAATAGCGATCCAGTACACTTCTCCTTTCCATTGCAAGCGGCGGGGAGCAATAATCTTCTTCCACCCAGTATGCGTACCCATCAAACATTCTTGCATTCTCTAGGCCGTGATGCAGCTCCTCTCCAAATGGTCTGAGACTTGATATCTTGCCCGAGCTGAGCTCTTGCCTAAGATCTGCTCTGAGATCCTCTTTTGGCTTGGCCTTGACTACATATATTGTCATTGCAAATACAGATATGATCTATGGGGCAGCATTGGCTAAAAACAATTTATTGAGATAAAATAATGCTTCTGCAAGTGCCTGATCATTCTTTTTTATTCTTATATTGAAGATTGATCAAGATAATAGTAGAGCAGTAGAGAAAAATTGTTGCATCTTGCTGGTGAGAAATACATCAACCTAGAAACCTACAGAAAGAACGGGCGAGGAGTCAGGACACCTGTGTGGTTTGTCGAAAGCAGTAGTGATGATGGTAGCATACTATACGTGCGGACCTCTGACGACACAGGCAAGTACAAGCGTATACGCAATAATCCGTCTGTGCAGGTAGCTCCATGTGATATGCGCGGTAGCGTGAAGGACAAGTGGGTCAAAGGAGAAGCAAGGATAGCCAGCGAAGAAGAGAAACTGAAAGCGTTCAAAATGCTGGAGAAAAAGTATGGCATAATCTACAAGATGACACGAATGTTTATGTCACGCAAAAATTATGTAGTAATTGCGATACGTTTCACATAAAAAATTGCAACTGAGAAAAAGCTGCTTTGGAAAAATAAAGAGTTCTACTTGTCCTCAGCGGAGCCTTACTGAGGGGCGGAGGTATGAATCACAGATACTATAGCCGTCTGAATGAGTGGTTATAAAAATGAATCCAACTACACAATCGTGCTATACTTTGATCGTTACTAGACGTGCAGCTTTATGAATAGTAAATATGCACAGAAACTATCAATATTGTTATACAATAATGTTCAAACATATCTTTTTGATTATAAGCTAAATGAATACTTCTTGTAGGTCATGCGGACGATACCTTATACCAGTTTTGCACTGTAATGTCTGCATGGAGTCAATTTCATGGATCTGCAATAGCTGTGAAAGATTGAAGGATGTGACGCACCACCACACAATGGTTGCGCAGGATGCCCATAAAAGAGAAGACTGACATAGCGAAAAAGGAAAAAAGTAGAAGCCAAGCTCCGTAATTAGTTACAAGAGCTACCTATATTCACACATCCCGTGTATGTGAATATGTGCTAAATCTGCTTTGACCTTTTGCGCGCTGCTTCCATGCGCGGGTCTTTTTCCGGATATGGTTCCGGCCTTGGCTCCTCGCCCAGCTGACCAGATGTGGCATCATTTAGCGCTTGGTCGCGCTTGAAGGGGTTCTTCCGTTCGGTGCTCATATATATCTCTCTCCAACAGTAACTTGACATCCATGGCTAATATGGCTTTACTAAAAATTCAATAAACACCCTCTTCTAACAAGAAATCATGGATCTTAACAAGCTTTGTGAGCGAGTATTTGCATTGAACGAGGACATAAGGTATGCTGGCGTCGTCGACAGTACCGGCACACTGATTGCAGGCGGCATGCGCAAGGGTATTGACTCCATAGTGAACGAGACTGATGAAGAATTGTTCCTCACGCAGACTGCATTGCGTAAGTCAATGAGGGAACGCTTCGATGCATCTATGGGAGGGGCAAGATTCGCTTACGTCGAGCGTGAAAAGATGTCCGTACTTACATTTTACATGAAAGACAAGATACTACTTGTCACACTTGAGCCAAACGTCGACTCACACACAGCAATAGACATTGCAGACGATGCGCTTGAGTTACTAAACGGCAAGTCCTCTTTATAACCTGAGCAAAATCTTGCCAGCATGCAGGCCTGCCTCCATCTTCTTTTGCGCTTCTTTTGCGTCTTGAAGTGTGAAAACAGAATCTATGACCGGCTGGATCTTTTTTCTGATCACGAAATTTATCAACTCCTGTAGCTGTGCTCGCGTGCCTAAGAGAGATCCCACCATAATTATTTGCTTGGTGTAAAACATCCGAACAGGGACGGTCGCTTCGTTCCCTGATGTCGTGCCGCAGACTGCCATTCTGCCGCCTTGCCTGAGAGCGGCGATACTCGTAGCCCAAGTTGCCGCTCCTACATGATCAATTACAATGTCAACGCCAGCGGGAACAATTTTCTTTACCTCCTCAACAATATCTTGCCTTGTTCTGTCGATAATATGATGGGCACCCAGCTTTTTCGCAAAGCCATGTTTCGAATTGTCAGACACCGTTGTTATCACTGTTGCACCAAGTGCCTTTGCAAGCTGGATAGTAGCCATTCCTACACCACTTGAGGCGCCATAAACAAGGATCTTTTTATTTCTGCTGGCACCATTTGTTTGCAGCATATTCCAAGCCGTAAGGTACGACACTGCAAGAGTGGCTGCTGTCTCATCCTTTAGTGCGCTTGGTAGCCTGATGACATTTTTTTCTGGCACTGCTACGCGTTCGGCATAACCTCCATTATAGTCACTCCAGCCTCCAATGATTGCAAACTGGCTGCAGAGGTTCTCACGCTTGTTGTCGTTGCCATTGTTATTGTTTCTTCTTCTACTTCTTCTTGTTGTTGTTCTATTACTACTACTTATACAGTACTGGCACTTACCGCAGGAAACACCGGGGTAGATCATTACTCTCTGCCCATTGATAGCCGTAGTAGTTCCAACAATATCGCATCCGCAGATATGAGGCAGCCTGATCTTTTTACCTGTCTCTGCCACTATTCCCTGCCGGGTCCAGATGTCGAGGTGATTTATGCCACAGTACTTGATATCAATGATAACTTCATTCTTGCCTGCAACAGGATCTGGAAAATCTTCATGGTACTGCAGTACGTCTACAGACCCGTGTTCAAAAAATGCAACAGCTTTCATATTATTATTATTACCTTGAAATCAAATTGTGCATCGCCTTCAGGTCATGTCCA
>JAICHI010000109.1 GCA_025922735.1 Nitrososphaeraceae archaeon
AGGATGCACCATTACGAGCTCACCCTTATTGAGTCTGACTATGTTAGCCTTGGTGCTTTCGTCTATCGTCAAATAAGGTGGCGTCGACAGTTCAGACATGCCTAGTTTGGCAATTATGTGCATACCCGTGTTTTCATGCAATGCTGGGTCAACAGTGCTTTTGAACTGTTGAGCAGAGAACAGGATCGTGCCGCGTGACCTACCGGCTACTACGGTCCTCATTACCTGCTCGGCTACAGCCGATATATTGCGTGCAAACTGTGGGATGAACCTATTGATCTCGTCAACAAAAATCAAAATGTACTTCGGCCTTTTGCCGCTCTGCCTTGAAGAGTATAGCTCATCGATGCTCTTCATTACGTCTCCCACTACGAATCCCTGTTCCTGTAGAGTTGGTATCATGGATATGTCAATGACAAAAACGTCGTTGCGTCTGATTTTTTTTATCTCTTTTCCAAGGTACCTACTTGTTACTTTCTTGTCGATAAACATAGGCGACTTGCGAAACCTCTGAATGTGACCAAGGAAGCGAAGGAGCGTGGATTTGTGCGCCACCACCTCCTGAGGGTAGGCTCTGAATTCAAGCAGGTCGCTCCAGGTGCTTACCCGCTTGGTGCCGGTGAGCAACGGCCACGCCTCATAAATGTAGTTCAGTATCGATGAAACGTCATAGCTATCGTCGTTGATCCCAAACAGCAGGTCCAGTTTGTCGTATACATCCTCCAATCCAAACGAATATGTCTTCGAGTTGATAGGCACAGCAGCAGAGTTCGCCCTACCATCTCTTCCCCTTGGCAAAAAGTATGTGACATTTTCAAAGGGCTTGATATCTAGGTCAAGTAGGTCGAACAGCTTCTTTGTCTTTTTGTTGGCCTTCTTTCTTTTGTCGATATGGAGCAGATCTTCTTCCTTTGTGTTAAAAATTATTATCGCCACATCCTCCTGCATATTTTTCACAAGCCTCTGATAAGCGGATTGAAGTAGAAAAAACAGATATGATGTTTTTAAGTTGCCAGAAATGCCGGCTGCATTTACATGTGCTGTGTCAGGTCCAAGCAGGTATGAAATGTCAAGTGATACTGGCACTTGAAGACCATTTGTCATTTCTATTATTCCTGCAGGTATGGGATTTTGCATTTCGGGTATTCCAAGGGCGAATATTACCTCCTTTTGAGTGGCAAACCTGACAGGTTTGGCTGCTCCTACAGGCATCCCTATAGCGATAGTCTTTACTGAGTCGCTTTCTATGCCAGTATTTGCCATTACCGCAACCCTGGCCGCAGTTCCGATATCCTCTATAGCTCGAAGCTCCTTTACCATACCCATAGTTCTTGTATTGAAAATGTGTCTGACTGTGACAAAGTCAAAAGGGCTTATAATGACGTCAGGGTTGATCGAAAACCAAAAGCTGTCCATGGTGTTTGGAAACCTGTCAGACGCTAGTGTCTTGCCAATATCTTTATCCTTACCATTCTTCTCTCTGACAAGGTTGAGTTCTTGCATGTTAAATCAACAGAAAAACATCGTATTTCGCTATCACATATACACACAAAAAGTTAACGCTGGACTTATTGCCACCTTTGTATTTATCGGTCGAACTTAACGGCTGCATGCTTGTACCCAACTTCATGTATACTTTCAACCTTTTTGTGACCCAACTTTAATATTTGGTGGCTTTTGATCTTTTGCCTACACTATTGCCTACTTCGGTACTATTGCAAAATCACTTTTTTATACTCTGACTCTGCTGACAAACAAAATGGAAAAAGATTGGTTTACTTATTTGATCCAGCGGCACCCTGCTCGTACTGGTCGCCTGTTTCAGCTGCACCAGCTGTTCCTTTTGCCATTCCCTTGCTTCTTGCTAACTCACGAGCCTTTTCTGCGTCTGTCCCTGTCTGCCCCGACTCAGTAATATTTTCTTCCATTTCACGCTTGACAGCTGTTGGCTCGTGCTCCTTTATCTTGGCAGGCGTCATAGGTTCTTTTTCGCGGTATTCTTTTAATGGATCATCCTTTCTCTTCGTTTCTGTTCCTGGAGCGCCTTCCTCGTACTCTCTTTCTTTATCAGACATAAATTTGGCGGCATCAAAAACTATTTACTGATTATGAAACAATGCAAAGGTATATTTTTCGTAACCAGAATAGCTGTGGCATTGCCTTTTGAAAGCCTAAGTGAGTATGTTGAAGCGCTAGAGCAGACAGACCAGCTTAGGCGAGTCAAAACAAAGGTCAGTCCAAATTTGGAGATTGCAGAAATTATGCGACGGCTGATGTATGCCGGAGACCAGCCAGCGGTGCTTTTTGAAAATGTCGAAGGTTCAAGCATGCAGGTGCTTGGCAACGCTTTTGGCAGCATGAAGCGGCTAGAAATAGCGCTTGAAACAGATGATTTTTCTGAAATTGGAAGGCGCATTACAGAGCTTACAAAAATGAAGATGCCCTCAGGCATGCTCAACAAGTTAAAGATGTTGCCCAAGCTATCAGAGATAAGTGAGTATGGTCCCAGGTACGTAGACCACGGACCAGTCACCGAAGTTGTTGAAACAGACAGCAACAAGGTATCACTCAACTCTATGCCCGTGCTCAAGTCCTTCCCAGGCGACGCTGGGCACTTTATCACTTTCGGCATGACTGTAACAAAGCATCCTGAAACTGAGATCCGGAATTTGGGAGTTTATCGTATTCAGATAATCGATGACAAGCACGCGATAATGCATTGGCAGACGCACAAGCGGGGCGCGGAGCACTATAAGATGATCAAAGAGCAGAACAAAAAGAAGATTGAAGTTGCCATAGTGATTGGTGCTGACCCCGCCACCGTCTTTAGTGCAGTCGCGCCTGTGCCAGAAGGAATGGACAAATATCTATTTTCTGGCATTATTAGAAAGAAGGGTGTCAAACTGGTAAAATGTAGGACAACAGACAATGACCTCGAAGTGCCAGCAAATTCTGAGATTGTGCTTGAAGGGTATATTGATCCAAACGATGTCAGAATGGAAGGGCCTTTTGGTGACCATACAGGATACTATACACCAGCAGAGCCATTTCCAACGTTCACGCTGACAGGTATAATGAGACGCGATCGGCCAGTCTACCTTACAACAGTAGTAGGCAAGCCAATACTGGAAGACGCATATATTGGCAAGGTGATCGAGCGTTCGTTTCTACCTCTCATTCAGATGTTCCAGCCTGAAGTCGTCGACTTTTCTATGCCTGCTTCTGGCTGGTTCCAGGGACTTGCGATAATTTCAATAAAGAAACATTATCCAGGTCAGGCTAAGAAAGTCATGATGGGGCTTTGGGGTATGGGTCAGCTATCGCTGACTAAAATGTTCATAGTCGTCGATAGCGACATCAACGTCCATGACATAAACGAGGTGATATGGGCATTGACCACACAAGCTGATCCTGCTCGTGACACTGTCATTATAAATAATGCCCCAACAGACACGCTTGACCCCGCCTCGCCCCTTGTTAACCTTGGCTCAAAGCTGGGGATCGACGCCACCACGAAATGGAGAGATGAAGGCTACATGCGTGAAATTCAGCAGATTGCAGTAGTTGACGAAAAAACAAAAGTCCTTGTCGACAAAAAGTGGGACAAGTATTTCAATGGTACTTTATGAGCTTGTAGAAATTATCACGTTCGGCCGCTCTAAAGCCAGCTTGCTTGATAGCGGTAATTATCCTGTCAGATGTCAATTCTGTTGACCTCGAACCAGTTGCACTCACTACCTCTTCTCCAATGAGTGTGCCTCCAAAGTCGTCAGCGCCATAATTGAGTGCAAGCTGTGCCATACCAACACCGTTTGTAAGCCACGATGACTGCAAGTGATTAATAAGACCATAATACATAATCCTTGCAATTGCGATCATTTTTAGGAGAGATAGCCCGCCTGAAGGGTACCTTATTTTGCCTTCAGACTGCATCTGGGTCTTATTGGGCTCAAAGCTCCACGGGATAAAGACCATAAAGCCGCCTGTCTTTTCCTGCAATTGCGCTATTTTTATGATGTGTCTTGCGCGATCCTCTTCTGTTTCAACTGTTCCATACATCATCGTTGCTACTGACTTCAAGCCCAGGCAGTGGGCCTCTTCCATTATTCTTAGCCATTCGTGGCTCTTTATCTTCAATGGACTTATCTGTTCTTTGACGCCGTCTACAAGGATCTCAGCACCGCCGCCGGCAAAGGTATCCATGCCTGCATCTTTTAATCGCGCAAGAATCTCTTTTGTACTGCTCCGCTCGACCTTGCCAATCATATCGACCTCGGAGGGCGACAAGCCATTTATTCCCACCTCGGGATATTTCTGCTTTATCGCTCTAAATGCGTCTTCGTAATATTCTAGCTTAAGGTTTGGGTTGTGGCCTCCTTGTATTAGCACCTGCGTGATACCAAACATTTCTCTTGATGTACCAACGCGCCTGATTATTTCTTCGATCGGCACAGTATACGACTCCTCATGCCCCGGCGGGCGATAGAACGCGCAGAATTTACAGTAAGTTATGCACACATTAGTATAGTTAAGGATGATGTTATTAATGAAAGTGATCGTGTCACAGAACAGACTGCGCCTCAAGATGTTTGCCACAAAGCCCATAGAATTAACATCGTCAGATTTGATTAACCTGATGCAGTCTTTAAGGCCAAGCCGGTGGCCTGCAAGGGCGCTGTCAAGAATATCGCTAATATCGGATTTACTCAGAAAATCTGAAACCAGTTTATTATTATTATTATCATATTGCAAATGTTAACGTGGTCTTTGGACCCTTAATGATATTTATATATTCTTTCAGTTCCCATTTAGGAAGCCTGACAACGATTTATATGGTCTGCTTAATCGTACATAGAAATAGAAGAGGATCCTTTGCAAAAGACTGATGCTTTATCAGGAGGAACTCCTGCACTAGAAAAGGTTCTTTCAGGCGAGGAGGAGCAGTTGTCGTACAGCGACGGAGTGCAGCTGATGAATGAGGAAAACCTTTTCCTTTTAGGAGCAGCTGCAGACAAGATCCGCAGTAAGTTCTGCGGCGACACTGTCACATTCGTTGCATCATACTATCTCAATTACACCA
>JAICHI010000110.1 GCA_025922735.1 Nitrososphaeraceae archaeon
AATTTCCATTTTACAGTGATTTTTCTTGGAGAAATAAGTGATCATGACGTTGATAGAATCAAAGAAAAGTTGGCAGGATTTCAATTTGAATCATTTACAATTACCTATACTGGAATTGGAGCCTTTCCCAACCCAGCACATGCCCGGGTAGTATGGGTAGGTGTTGACTCAGAGGGCGTTCAAAAATTAACTGCCCTTGCAAATGATGTTGTAGCAAACATGTCCGAGCTTGGATTTAAGGCGGACAAGTCTTTTTCAGCCCATTTGACATTCCTTCGGGCCAAAGGCAGACCGCTCAGTGCGACTGAATTTTCTTCTAAATATCAGGGGAGAACATTTGGATCTGACAGAATAGATAAGATACATCTCAAGAAAAGTGAGCTCACGCCATCAGGCCCCACATACTCGAATGTTTATACTGTAGAAGCTAAAAAATGAATCAGCATGCCAGATCCTAGCACCTTAATCTCCAAAGTACTTCCTCTTTGTGAACCTACTCAAAGCGAAGAGCGGAGGATCGCTGAAGTAGCAAAAGAGGCAAAGGCGCTCGTAGATAACTACGTTGCACGATTGGATGACGTCGTTGATGTAGTATTTGGCGGCTCTTTTGCCAAAGGCACTTGGCTTCCACATCACGCTGACATTGACATTTTCGTCAAGATCAAGCCATCAGTTGGCGTCGAGAAATTTGAGGAGATGGGCAGGAATATTGGCAGCGAAGCACTCAAAAACTTCGGTCCTAAGCTTCGATATTCAGATCATCCTTATGTTGAAGTATTTGTGAATAATGTCAGAGTAAATGTCGTTCCCTGCTATGACGTCCAGCAGGGCAAGTGGCAGAGCGCAGCGGACAGATCGCCTTTCCATACGCATTACATCAGCAGCCACTTTGATAACGAAAAAAGAAGGCAGGCCAGACTCTTAAAAAAGTTCTTCAAATCAGTAGGCATTTATGGAGCAGAGATTTCCACAGAAGGGTTTAGTGGGTATGTTTCAGAAGTATTGGTGCTCAGGTACTCCTCATTTGAGAACGTCTTGCGTGCAGCTGCTGACTGGCAAGAGAGGCAGATAATAGCGGTTTCGGATTATGATTCAGATTTTGTCAAGGCATCTAATGGCCCACTGATAATTATCGACCCAGTAGACCGCAGGAGAAACCTCGGTACTGCGATCTCGCCACAAAGTGTGGCCAAGTTCATGCTAGCTGCTAGGGCATTTCTTGAGAAGCCATCACTTGAGTTCTTCAAAGAAGGCAAATCTCATCGCCATGGAGCAAGAAAGCTGCTGCTTCCAAACGTGCTTGTAGTAGAATTTTCTCATGAAAAGAAGAGTCCAGATATTATCTGGGGTCAGCTGAAGCGAAGCATAAACGCAATTGCAAAGCAATTGGAACTGGCACATTTTGAAGTACTGCGGAGCTCCTGTGTCACAGACGAAAGAAGCTCTGCTGCCCTTGCGTTCCTGCTTGAATCAATAACCTTGCCGGCATACACCAAAAAGAAAGGGCCTCAAATTTTCAGAAGGAAGGATACTGCGAGCTTCCTCTCAAATAGAAAAAAACCACTTGCAACATGGGTGGATAGGGAAATGAGAGTAGTAATGCTGATAGAGCGCAAGGCTACGGATGCAAGAAAGTTCGTCAAATCACTTCTGCTCAATCATCGTGAAAACAGCGGTATTTCAAGAGATTTAATTGCAAACAAGCTCCAAATTTATAGCGGAAGCGACAGGAAGATAAAAGGGTTGGCAAAGGAGGCCGTGGGGGAGGTTGTCTCAACAGAACATCTCATTTTCAAGTGAGCTAGACATAAGGTCGCCTACGCTCTTGCCTCTTATAACATATCCTCACTATTCAGAATCAGAATATAAAGATCGAATTATCGATATTGAGTCACTTGGAATAACGTCAATCATTTTGGGCGGAAAAACTATAGTAAATGGCTCGCATGTCGCCGGCAAAGGCTGCGTAGGGATTGTAGTGAAGGCAAAAGCCGGGAATACATTTTGTGCACTAAAGATAAGGAGGACAGATGCAGACAGAAAGACCATGGATGAAGAAGCGCGTTTTCACAAAATAGCAAACAGCGTAGAAGTAGGTCCGCGTCTTGAAGGGCAAACTAAGAACATTATTGCAATGGAGTATGTTCCTGGTCAGAATATTGTCGAATGGGTAGCCGATACTACAAGAAGCAGGGTGCGCAGCGTAGCTAGGGCTGTCCTTGAGCAATGCTTCAGACTTGACACAGCCGGTCTTGACCATGGTGAGCTCAGCAGACTGGCCAGGCATGTCATTGTTTCTGATAGATCCTACATAATCGATTTTGAAAGTGCAAGTACCACAAGAAAAACATCCAATGTGACTTCGGCCGCACAGTCCATATTCCTCTATGGCAAAGTTGCAAATAGAGTAAAAAAGATCTTGGATAATTCTAACAGGGAAAAAGAAGCAATCCATGCACTTAGAACCTACAAGCACTCACACACAAGAGCTAACTTTGAGGCAGTGCTCGACTCGCTGTTGTTGATATGAT
The DNA here is from genome assembly GCA_025922735.1 of Nitrososphaeraceae archaeon. Taxonomy (GTDB): domain Archaea; phylum Thermoproteota; class Nitrososphaeria; order Nitrososphaerales; family Nitrososphaeraceae; genus Nitrososphaera. The sequence continues at coordinate 2,532 of JAICHI010000110.1, forward strand.
TTTTTGTCGAACAATGCTCTTGGTGTATTTATATATATATCATGCATAACGCTGCGCAAAGATCCCGATGCATATATGGTGCCATTATAGATAGAGAGCATTTGAGAAGCAGATGCTGGCAGGATTTAAAGGATATGAAACCCATCATCTGATCTCGGCGATGAGCATCTTCACTGTGTTGACATCAAGATCTAGCTGCTCTGCTATTAGCTCTTCTGAAATTCCAGAGTGATGAAGGTTCCATACTACCTCTTTCTTTTCTGGATTCACAATATTGCCAGGCGGGTATAGGGAGAGTTCGTTTTCTACAGACGCAATGTATTTGAACACCTTTTCAGATAGTTCATCGACCTTAACTCCCGGCTCAGTAGATATTACAAGCAAGTGATCCTTAACTGGAAAATTGAACAGTTTGACCTTGTCGTACATGTAAGCAACTGAGTTGAGCTTGCCAAGTTCTGGAACGAACATCTTCCTCAGATCGACGATGTAGGCAGACTGGGCATAGCTGATCTCGGAGTTTCTACCCTTGAGCTGCTCTTCAGTTCCTTCTCTTTGAGAACCCGCATACAGGTGGCCGGATTTTTCCATTACTCCTGCAAATCTTATCAGAGGATCGAGTGCTAATACACCTTTTGAAAACTGCTCTGCTTTCATGCTTCCTACAGGCGGTAAAATAAACAACAGAATATAGTCTTTACGCGCAGTTTTTCATAAGAAGGGAAGATGAAGCAGTAGTAGAAGAAGAGGGGGTCTCTCAGCCAGACTTTTGCTGACGGAGATCCTTTATCCTGCCCCGCCCTGTTTTCCTTGGAGCTATGATGCCCACCTTGCGTCCCGGCGGAGTTGTCCTACCAACTGACGATTGCCGGCCGACGTGCTGATGCCTACCGCCTCCATGCGGGTGGTAGACTGCAGCCTGGGCAATGCCTCTTACCGTTGGGTACAGCCTGCCATGGGCTTGCATATATTTTGCACGGTTTCCTGCCTTCAAGAATGGCTTTTCCTTATGCCCTCCGCCTGCAATCGCTCCAACCATTGCTCTGCACTTTTGGTTGAGCGTTAGGAACTTACCAGAGGGGAACCTGATAGTCACACCTTCTGGGCTATGAGCAAATACCACTGCTGATGAGCCGGCGGCCTTTATCAGCTTGCCCCCATCGCCGGTGTTCTTCTCAATATTGCACACTACAGTTCCATCTGGAACCGACTCTAGGGCAAGGATATTGCCTGCCCTTGCGGCAGTGGTGGTGCCAACTTCGATTGTGCTGCCAACCATTGTGCCCTCAGGTGCTGGGACTAAAGAATACTTTCCAGTGTCAAACTGTATTTTTGCAAGGGGAGCATCGCGTCCCCTCTCGTGAACAATGTCAACTACTCTACCGGTATGATGCTCTTCTAGCTTGAAATTTGGGTATTTGGCCGGCGCGATCTTTCCGACAATGATTGCTCGAAATTGTTTGCCTCCTCTACCCCTTCGGCGAACTAGTGTTCTCTTTCCCAATGCAGTGAACAAGCCAGCCAATAGGTGATTTTAATCTTATGCTATTTTTTGCCACTTTCACTTCTGAGGAAACGACGGGTCTAGGCCCGTCCTTGTATAGTACTTTGCTAATATGTTTAGATTTGAGATTTTAAGCCTCTAAGCTTTCTTTTTTCTTGAAAAATTCCGCATATTATTGATTAAGCAGGATTTTGAGTTCATGTGTGGGCGGTTTTTCAATAGAGAATCTTTCTTTCTTTTTAGAATTAGGGTTGTTCACCCTTTTTCTTCTTTTTACAACTATATGATGATGTAGGAACAGCAGCTTGTCATGTTAAAAGTATGCCCTGTGATAATATGGTTGCCGTATATTGCCGCTCGTCCGGAGAATTGCTGCTAATATCTCCCACATCCACAGAAATATATATGATTAGATTATTCATGTTATATATACTAATGAAGAAATCTAGAGAGGCGGCTGCTGCTGTCAAGTCCAAACCTGTCCCAAAGCCTAACCCAAGGTGGGGTAGGGAAGAGGAAACAGAGATCTTTGCTAAAAAAGTAAGGCTATTCAGACAAGGCAAGATTTCAGATGATGACTTCAGGCGTTTCAGACTGCAGCATGGAGCCTACAGCTCCCGTCTTCGCATGGACTACAGCATGGTCAGGATAAAAGTGCCGGGTGGCGAAATAACACCTGAGCAGCTTGAAAAGATCGCAAGTCTCTCTGAGGCATTTTCAATAGGCTCTGCTCATGTTTCGACCCGTCAGAACATTCAGCTCCACTGGGTTCAGCTCGAGGATGTCAGCGAGGTCATGAGAGGCCTAGTCGAAGTCGGCCTCACAACCAGAGAGGCATGTGGGAACACCGTCAGAAATGTTATGTGCAGCCATTTTGCGGGTGTGTGCCCTAGCGAAGCATTTGACGCTACTCCATACTCTAAAGCGATTGCAAGGTTCTTGTTACGCAACCCAATGTGTCAGAACCTTCCGCGCAAGTTCAAGATCAACTTCTCATGCTGCGATAGCCATG
>JAICHI010000111.1 GCA_025922735.1 Nitrososphaeraceae archaeon
ATGTATGAATGAATGAATGAATAACTTAGTTATTATTTTATTGTGATTTTTTATTATTTTTCTTATTTTGTTTTCCATTCGTTGTTCTTGAAAAGATAGTTGATGCTGCTTGTCTTAGCGACAGAGGGACTCCATTTGGAGCTGGCCTCATCATACAAGTACCATATTTCTTCTGCTCCGGGTGGTATCAATTGCAATTGAACAGGCACAATGTCTACTAGGTATTCGATCTTTTCGATGCCCATTTCAAATTGCCTGTCGCCTTTGCTCTGCAGCGGAAAAACAATACCAATTTTTTCATTACTACCAAAGCCTGCAAATCTGATGAATGCTTTGATACTCTTTCTACCGCGCCTTTTTTTTACATCTTTTATGACCCCTTTTATCTTAAACCAGCTATCCATCGTAAATTCCTGTTGGAAGAATGTCTCATTGAAACGGACAGGAAATCCGATTTCGACCATGCTGACGTACTGTGGATCGTCGGGAGGGAGCTGATTTTCTTCAACTTCAAAAGATCGATTTAGTGTATTATAAATGACTTCAATTTCCCAAGGCGATATGCCATAATGGTAGAATGTAGCCGTATCTGACACTTGAGCCGATTTAGGCTGCAGAAATAATAAAGTCTTTACTGGAGTATGCCGAGAAACTTTGCCAAGTAGACAAGCGATAGTGTCACCACAGAGCCGGCCATAGGCTTCCATGGGATTGGTGGTAGCCTCGGAGCGCTAAGCGTTATCTGGTGGTTGTCAATGACACTTGTAATGTACTGCCGCATCTTGGCATGCCAGATCTGATATTCAATTTTGTGCTTTTTTAGGATCGACTCTATTTCATAAATGACTGGGGCCCTCACCGAACGGATGTGCTGTATATACCTGCGAGAAATCTCGACTTCTGCCTGTATTGCGATAAGACCCTGCTGCATTTCAAGCAACCTTACATGAATCTCCCAAGGTCTAATCAGCTTTTTTGAAAAGCCATGCCCTATCTGAGTCGGCTTTCTATTCTCCAACTTGACACGCTTGAAACCCTCGGAGATCAATGCAGTAATGATTTCGTCCCGCTTTATTTGGACCATAAGGCATAGATGGTCAAGCTCGATCTCTTCTTTGCGAATAAAGTCCTGCAAACCCTTAATGACACTAATTGTCCTTGGATAACTTGTAAGAAATTCGGACATTTAGGTTATGTAACTGTGAGTTAAAGCCAGGACATATTAAAACTCTATGTAGGTCTGTTAAATATCATTCCTCTGTTAGTAGTAGTAGCGGCTCTGCTCTAAGCTCCCGCGCAGGTAAATGTCCTGAGATGGCTCAACGGCCATGTCTTTCCATGAGAATTTCTTATCTGACCAGACCACATTTGCCCCCCTCACTACGGCAGCAGGCGTAGATTCATCGCTCTCGCCCATAACTGCCACACCCATAGTGGCAAGTCCATCCGCAACCGCCTTAAACGTTACTCTTAAGACATTACCAAACAGGTCGCGCCTGCCCCTCTGGTCCTCAACTGGCTCAAAGCCGGCACACGCTATTGCAACTCCTGTTGTGCCTATACGAGTTGGCATAAGCCGGCTATCTGCTATCACGACGCCCACTCTTACTCCAAGCTCAGTAAGAAACTTGAGTTTCAACTTCTCTGCAGTCTCAAAAGGGTTGCGTGGATAAAGTATGGCATAGCCTCTTGGAACATTTGATTTGTCGATTCCAGCGTTTGGCGCTATGGTGCCATCCCGAATTGCAAGCAAAAAGCCCGGCACTCCTCTCATTACATATTCAGACTCTCTAAGTACAAGCTCAGCAAGCCTGGCATCCATGTGATTTTTCGCCGCCAGCTCTTTTGCCTTTTTTCTTACCTTTACGTTGCTGAGTTTGACTATAGAGCCTTCGCTCATTGCCACAAACTTGCTTGAGATGACTAAAATATCATTGTACTTGTAGCCAAATCCTTGGAGACTCCCAAACAAGTCAAATCTCCTTCTCTGGGTTTTAATAGATAATGGCAGAACTTCGATGGCCAAACAGTATATCTCATTAGAAGTGCTCTCTCTCTGTCTTTTGTGCTTTATGTTTTCACGCTCCAAAGGTTTTAATTCATCATGCAGGCAAAATCTCATACATACATTGCGTGAATTGTTTTGGTAGGAATGACAATTACGGAGAAGATACTTGCCCGTGCCTCAGGCAAGCAAAAATTGTCACCTGGCGACGTTATGTTTGCCAAGGTGGACAAGGTCATGTTACATGATGTTTCGGGCCCGGGTGTGATTAAGGTGTTTAGCGAATGGGAAAAGAAGAAAGGGTTAAAGCTTAAACAAATCTGGGATCCTGACAGGGTATGGGTCGCAGAAGATCATTTTGTTCCTTCCGCTGACAGAATCTCTGCAGAGAACATCAGCAATCTTTCCAATTTTACCAAACAGTACGGAATCACTAAACATTTCAAGTACGGTCTTGGTCAGTATGGGATCTGCCATACACTTTCACATGAAGAGGCCTTGGTGCTTCCTGGCGAAGTCTATGTTGGAGGTGACTCGCATACAAACACCACTGGCGCCATAGGTGCATTCGCTGCCGGTTTGGGGCACACCGATATAGCATATGTACTTATGAACGGCCAGATCTGGTTCAAGGTGCCAGAGACAATGCTCTTCAAAATCGACGGCATCAAGCCGGACCATATCATGGCAAAGGACATAATATTAAAGATAATTGGCGACATTGGGACTGATGGTGCCAACTATAAGGCCATGCAGTTTGCTGGCAGTATAATGAAGCACCTTCCGATGGAAGAGCGCCTGACACTTACCAACATGACTACAGAAGCAGGAGCAAAGAACGGTATAATTGAGCCAGATGAAACAACTTATGCGTACTTGCGCGAAAGAACACACACAAAATATTCTCCTATGCACGGGGATCCAGACGCGCACTACACTGAAGTATTCACATATGAAATAGAAAAGCTTGAACCTACTGTTGCAAAGCCATTCTCACCTGGGAATATCTCTGCTGCCAGGGATCTGCAGGGAACGGAGCTTAATAAGGCATACATAGGCTCATGTACTGGTGCCAAACTGGAAGACCTTCGTGCAGCAGCCGAAATCCTGAAGGACAGGAAGGTCAAGATAAGAACACAGGTGCTGCCTGCGGCACAGTCAATCTACATGAAGGCATTAAAAGAGGGACTAATCAACATCTTTATGCAGGCAGGTGCGGTTGTGGGCCCACCTACCTGCGGCGCCTGCTGTGGAGCTCATATGGGAGTGCTTGGAAAGGATGAGGTGTGCATCAGCACTACTAATCGGAATTTTCCTGGTAGAATGGGCCATGTTGAGTCAAAGACGTATCTTGCATCGCCAATAGTTGTCGCAGCTTCAGCAGTAACGGGAAGAATAACAGATCCCAGGGATGTAAGAAATTGAGCAACAAGAGCAACGGCAATAGCATAAGAGGCAAAGTTCACAAGTACGACATCGACAACATTGACACAGATGTGATTATTCCTGGCCCTTACTTGAAGATACACGACCACAAAGAGCTTGCAAAACACGCAATGGAGGGAATTGACCCTAGCTTTCCTGAGAAAGTATCGCAGGGTGATTTTCTCGTGGCCGGCAATAACTTTGGTTGTGGCTCTAGCCGCGAGCACGCGCCAATAGCCCTTTCACAGACAGGGATCAAGGCAATCCTCGCACAAAGCTTTGCAAGAATATTCTACAGAAACGCAGTGGATGGAGGCTACCTGCTTCCATTAGAGATCAACGAATCAACAGTCAAGAAAATATCTGATGGAGATGAATTAGAAATAGACATAGCGAAGAACGAGATAACTAACATCACAAAGAATGACCACTACTTGATGAAGCCATTTCCTGAGCTTATAGCAAAAATCGTCGAGGCCGGAGGACTAATAAACTACAAGCCAGACTACTAATCTTTTTTTGGCACCCACTTGTCACCTTTTTTCTTGTATTCTTTTTTTACAGCAGACCACGCGACCCTGTGAGCAACCTGCTCTTTGCTCTGACCCTTACCTCCTCGTCTCTTTGAAGGGCTTGCATACTGTTTGAGAGCATTTTTGTGAGCCTTAGTGTATATTTTCTGCGCGTGAGACGGGAGTGTGTCAATCGCTTTTCTTGTCCTTGCAGATAGAGCTGAGCTGCTTCTACTACTACCGCCGTTGCTGCTGCTGCTGCTGCTGTTGGTGCCTCGCCTGCTACTCCTCTTGCCCCTTGTAGTGCTGTTGGTAGTTCGCCTGCGAATTGTGCGCTTTCCTCTTCTTGTTGTGCTCCTACTTTTGATAGTAGAAGAAGAAGATGATTTTCTTGGCATATCGCGATTGGCTCAACATAATATATAATATATACACGGATATCATTCAATGTGCAAATAATATAACATTCCAAGTGTAATTGATGTTCCAACTAATAATGTCTATAGAGTGGAACAGCTCTGAATCAAAAAAGCATAGGTACGTACAATACCAGCAAGAACAGTCAACCAACGGAAAAAGAAAAAGGAAGATAATAGGACAGCCAGTTGAATCTTTTTCTAATGATCCATCAGTCGACAATAGAATCAAGTTAGCATGCAGTATTGGAAGTAAATTGCCACCAAGCCACCAGCGCTTATTATTGGAATTGCCAAGGGACGATGACAAGATCTTAGTTGCAGATTTTATCATTGATTCCTATAACCAAAAAAATATTGCACTTAACACAAAGTGCGCTTACGTCACGACCTTGGTACACCTCTCAAGAACCTAGGACATAAATAATCATTCAAGGATGATATGACATCGCAAGACGTAGTGGAGGGCTTTTTAAATAGCTTTAGACGTCCACGAGAAGCAGATCCAGATCAGCGATGGATCAACTCGTTTAATACTCGAGCTATGATTGTCTCAAAATTCTTCAAATGGCTAGCGTACCCTGATTTGAAGCAAGAAGAAAGGAACAGGATGCTACCGTTACCTCCCGCACTCAAGGGATTGCGCTTTGTTAGAAAGAAAGGACCAAAGAGCCGAGTCAAG
>JAICHI010000112.1 GCA_025922735.1 Nitrososphaeraceae archaeon
ATCTATTACATCAGCCGCCCCATTTCCACTTGCCCCTATTTTATTCAATTTTCATGGTTATATCTAATATTTGTCATGTCTATTCTGGTATACTCCCATGAGCAGCTTTGATAAAATACGCTCCAGAGGAGAGCTGAATTCACGGTACAAATCACAGTTCATCTAACATTGCAGAAATTGTACTGTATCTTTAAATGCATTTAAAGACAAAGACGTATGCAGTGGATCAAAAGAAACCAACAAAGCATAAAACTGCTGCTGGTGCCTCCGGCTATAAGTCTATCAACTATTCTCATTCCAAAACTAAAACTAGCAGTGGTCCTAGCGAGAGCATCTCATTTAGACTGCCGCGTAATATATTGCACAAATTGCGACAAGAAGCAAAACAAAAAGAGATCTCTCTCGATACATTGATGACGCAGATAGCAAAGCAGCATACAGAGTGGTATGTAAATGCATCCCAATTTGGTTTTATTTCAGTTAGGAAGAGCTTGATAATGAAACTCCTAGATGAAATAAGAGACGATGAAAAGATAAAGGAGATAGCAAGAGAAGTAGCCAGAGCATCTAGAGATACTCTGCTTTTGCTAAAAGAGCAATATAATATACCTATGAAATCAACTCTTGATTTTATAGAAAGTTGGATTAAAGAAGCAGGGTATCCTTACATCCATGATATATCAGGTGTTGATCAAAATATCCATCATTTTGTCATACATCAGGACATAGGATTGAAGTGGTCCCTATATTTGTCAGAGATTCTTCGAAATTTGTTTGAAGAATTGTTTAATGTAACAAAAGTACATTTTGAGATAACAGACAACATAGTGGCGTTTACCTTAGACACTGGTCGAGAGTGAGGATAATAATAATATAGATTGTCTACATGACATCTTCTCAAGAATTTTGGGAGTGAGCCATACACGTACTGCAATAATGACTGTTGTTGATTGATTTTGCTTAAAAAGAGAAAGAGGCCGCTATTAGCGAATAGAATAAGATGAAAGGATCAATTTGTTCCCAAAAGTAATCCAGCCATGAACAGACATTTCAAATTGCAAATCAAGACTCTTGCAAATGCGCCAAGAAGGGATGCGGATAAGTTGCAAGAATCTAAAAAGCAAAAGAAAGGGAAAAATCAGCATAATAGCCCCTATAGGAGGCTGAAAATATCCGCTAGAAGAGATGGTCTGTTAGCGTTAATACCATGGTAACATGACAAAAACAACAGCTCCTGTGCTCGCAATGACTGCTTCACTTTTTGGCCTGACAGCAGGAGCATTTGTGACGGCTATTAATGATCCGCTGCCACATCAGGTGCTGTAACGATCTCAAAGTCCTCCTATCCTCCCTCATGTTTCTGCCGTTTTTTTATCATCTACTTCTTTTTTTCTTCTCTTCCCTCGGACTGCCTCTGGGTGGGAGTGTGATGATCCCTGTGTTAGGATCTTTTGTTTTCCGGCTCATTACTCCCTTCTATAAGTCACATACAATACGGGTCCATTTCTTGTTGATTCGTCGATCTTGAAGGAAGGATACTTGTTGCTGTCGCTCAAGGCTATTACCTCATAAATTAAGGGCCAGATGACTTTGTTGTCTCGTTCTACATCTTCAGGCCTGTTCCAATCATCTACCTGATAGATGTTGCGAACATTCTCATTTCCCCGAGAAGCGGCCTTGAGCACATCAATAAATGGAACAAATGTTTCACCAAATGAAGTCAGGTTAATCGTGGCGTTCTCAAGCGCGGCCCAGATCTCGTCGCGGTTTTCAGGTGTTATGATTTTGCCTGCGATTGAATCTGCTACTGGAGTAAACTCATCCATGCTTGTTTTTAAACCTGACGACTTCGTGCACTCTTTGCATTTGGCTCTCCATGTCTTCACTCGACCGCGTTGGCTATACACTTCGCTAGGGTAGGACATCTGTGCGTTAGTAGAATAGGTCGTGTTGCAGTAGCTGCATGCTAGACTAGCTACGGCTTGATCAAAGCTTTCTTGGTCTTTTATGTCTACTATGACCATTATTACTCCTTGTTCTCCACGCACTCCTGTTTCTTTGTTGCTGTTCTCTTCCTGTTGATAATTCCATGCTCTTAGGTAAAGGTGTTTCAGATACAAGTCGGCGACCTAATGTCTTTGACCCTGTATCATCAGTGGCCCTATTGCTGTGGCTAAGTATTTTCTTAAGAGAACATTTCATCCATGATATTATCTGGTTTTGAGCGACCCGTGTCATAAAAATAGAGGTCTTGCTGCTATTGGAGTCTTGACTTAATGATTCCCTTCTTCTTCTTCATACTTTTCCAGATGACTTGCGTCAACTTTCCTGCGAGTCTTAGGAAGCATCCTCTTTAGCTACTCACAAATTACAACTATTTACATTAGCTAGAGGATTTTTGTCTCAATATTTCCATTCTTCTTTACTTATATCATTCCACCATGAACGATATGGCCTTGCCTCTTTACCAATCTCTTCTTTTATTCTAAACTCAATTGGATAAAAGATATTCTCCATAGCATCAACTCCTCCATCTGAGTACAACTCCTTGCCAATTTCTTGTACTCTATGCTTCTTCGATTCAAAATCTGAAGCATTGGGATTTTGTATGCAATAGGTAATTAGGTCATAAAGTTCTTCTTCAGGATAAGCATCCAATATTATTCTATATTCTCCTTTTTGGTTAACCTGCTCTCTTAATTATGTGATACCCAAATTCTGTCTTGACCGGCTCTTGTGTCATTTCGCCCTTCTCAAGCTTGAATGCTGCTTCTTCAAATGGTTTTACCATCATACCTCTTCCAAAAACCCCCAAATCACCATCGCGTTTGCCACTTCCCTTGTCAATAGATAATTCTCTTGCAAGGTTCGCAAAAGATTCACCCTTCTTTAATCTTTCTATTATTGCTATCGCTTCGCTTTGTTTTTTGACAAGTATGTGAGAGCACTTAATTTTATCTGTCATAAGTACTATCTTTCACCTACAGGTTTAACAGAAATCTTCCTGGATAAATATTTCTATACACATATTGTCTAAGGGTTCTGTCAGGCCCATTATGTTTTATAGATTAGATTCGTTCTTTGGACATATTTTGTATCTTCTCTACACAGTTTAAACAGTAAGACAGTACTCATTGATGATAACATGCAAGCATTTGATCCGTAGATGAGTCGAAGAGGACTAGAAGCAGAAGATTGTTTATGAGAGCGGAAGCTTATGACTAGAGAGACAAAAGAAAAATGCTAAAATTTTATATCAATCAGAAGAGCAAGCTCTCATGGCACATAGTATGGCAAGTTCTTACAGCATAGGAGACTATCTAATTCATAGTCTATATGGACGTGGGATCACACACGTTTTTGGTGTTCCTGGAGATTATATCCTCAGCTTTTATGATAGACTAACCAAAAGTAAAATCTCTGTTGTAAATACGTGCGATGAGCAGGGAGCAGGATTTGCGGCTGACGCCTATGCACGAATTCGGGGATTGGGAGTTGTTTGCATCACATACGGCGTTGGCGCATTGAAGGTAATTAATACGACAGCACAAGCTTATGCCGAAAAATCTCCTGTTGTTGTTATAAGCGGCGCTCCAGGGTTAAGAGAGCAAGTAAAGAATCCCATGCTTCATCATAAAGTACGTGATTTTGATACACAAAAGAAGATCTTTGATCAAATAACTGTTGCTTCTACAATATTAAGTGACCCTCAAACAGCAGCGTATGAGATTCATAGAGTACTCTCCGCGGCCTTGCGTTTCAAACGTCCCATATACATTGAACTGCCACGAGACGTAGTGTCTACATCAATTACCGGTCAGTATCGGCATCCACTCGATATTAGGGAATCTGAGCAGAGTGATCCAAATGCGCTTAGAGAAGCAATTACAGAAGCAACCACTATGCTAAACGCGGCCAGAAGACCTGTCATCATTGCAGGAGAAGAGATTCATAGATTTGAATTGCAGGATAAGCTTTTGGCTCTCTTAGACAGGACAAAGATACCTGTTGCGGCGACAATTTTGAGCAAATCAGTAATAAGCGAGCTTCATCCCTTGTTTATTGGGATTTATGAAGGAGCTGTTGGTCAGGAAAAAACACGCCAATATGTTGAATCTAGTGATTGCCTAATTATACTAGGGGCAACATTGAGTGACATTACACTTGGGATGTTTACAGCACAAATTGATCAGAAGAGGATCATCTATGTTAGTGCAGAAAAGCTTTCTGTGATGTACCATCATTACGATAATATAGATATTCGAGATTTTCTTGGCGCTTTGATTGATGCACATATAGCAAAGAAGGAGAACAATACGGATGATTCGTTGTCTTCTTCTATTTCGACTCATGCTAATGTGCCCTCTACAATAGCATCAACCGTTCCTAATTGGACGCATGGAAAAAAAATTACAGTCAAATATGTATTTGAATATCTAAATTCCTGTCTGACTGATGATATGATTTTACTTGCCGATGTTGGTGATGCCTTGTTTGCAGGCGCAGATCTGATCATACGTGGGAATACAAAATTTCTTTCACCAGCTTATTATGCGTCATTAGGGTTCGCAGTTCCAGCTAGCATCGGTGCCCAACTTGCAGATCGGACTTTACGCGCTTTAGTGATAGTTGGAGATGGTGCATTTCAAATGACAGGTATGGAGCTGTCGACTACCATTAGATATGGCCTAAATCCTATTGTTGTTGTTTTAAATAATGGAATATATCTTACAGAACAATTGATGCTGGAAGGCAACTTCAATAATTTACAGCCTTGGAATTATTCCAACATTCCCCAAGTTATTGGTGGCGGGCGAGGTTTTCACATAGTGACTGAAGATCAATTCAACAATGCAATTTCTGAAGCTCTTAATTTTAGGAATAGCTTTAGCATTTTAGATGTGCATTTGGATCGAAATGACAGATCACCTGCATTGGATAGGTTGACTAAGAATATCGCAAGGCGATTCCACCACCATCCTCAAGACTCAAACTGATA
>JAICHI010000113.1 GCA_025922735.1 Nitrososphaeraceae archaeon
GACTGAAAGTGTGGACGCTAGTTTTAATAAGACCCACTTTACTTTTGCAAATTCTCTTTTTTTCCCTTGTTCGTCGACAAACTTGTCTTTGTTATCAAAATAGAATAGAACACCAAATATTGCAAAGAATACACTTGTCTCAGCAACTATGGAGATTAAAGAATTAACAAGTGGAGAGGTTGACCTTGCTATCGCTTGGCTAATTCCAGCGCCAGTGAGAAATGCACCAGCAAATCCAATTAGAATATTTCTATTAAATAAAAGATAGTCCTTTAATTGACTCCTATTCAATCAACCGCCCCTATCCACTCAAAAAACTTCCTCACTTTCATTTCCTCTAGCTCTTTCAAGTGCTATTCTAAACGAAGGGATTGTTCGATCCATATTCTATACTCCTCTCGCCGTCACTATCTCAATACTCATCGATAATGATAGCAAAGATCACGACTATGTAGTATCATGAATACTAGACACCTTCTCTGAGTCAGATACGAACAGTAATCCAATATCATTGGGGGTTGCCTTTTCATGCTTGCTTCTTCTACGATATTTCGTTTTTGAGTTGTCCATTGAGGTAATAACCTACAGCCTCTCTCAACTTTTTGGCCTCGTCGGCAAGAATCTTCCTTATCTCAGGATCGTTGACATCAAGGGATTGACCTGGTGCTAGAGTTATAGAAAAAAATTTCTTCAAGTTCTTGATTGTCCTGTCGACATCTAATATATAATGACTAACAGCATCCCTGAGAGTTTTGTATCTATCTTTATCGTTTATGCTGGTGTTTTCCACAACAAGATAAAATTCTCGTATTGCATGAGGAAAATCGTTATTAGATAATGCTCTTTGACCATTATGTGCGTGTACTAATTTCATATTCAATTCCTGACTAGATTTTGAAGTATCAGCCAACAACGCAAATGCTTTTGATACGTCAATATTACTGATACCAATAGGTCTTAGCCAAGGCATTCTGAGTGTTAGGGCGAGGACTTCATGAAAGGTCTTTCCATCCTTGATCCTTCTAACTCTTGGTGGATTGTAATTTATTGCAATTCCTGTGATTCTACTCAGAATATTTGTCAGACGAGGTGCAGTCTGTTCCTTTGCTTTGGCAATTTTTTCCTGGTTGGACGCCTTAATTATAATTTCAAATCCAATCAAAGTCACACTGGTCTTGTCTTTGTTCTCTTCTTCATTTCTAATGAATTTGATATCTTCAGAGTCTGTTATCGTCCCATAAATGAAGACTTTCTCGTCAAACTCAAACTGCAAGATTGCTGTTTCATCTTCGATATTACTCATTTCTCATGAATCTCCATAAGCATATGTAGGCATGTTTGTCAATTTGATCATATTAGCCATTTCTTCATATTCATAAGCCCATGCCGGCATTATCCCAATCCTAAATGGTAGAGCTCACAGCTGAAAAAAAGTACCATAAATATCCCGACACCATGCACACAGGAAAGTACACAGGAATGTTTTGAATCATTTAAATCATAAACACCAGATCTTAGTGTTATGGCGCAAGAAGGATCTATTTCAGATATCAGGTTTCAACTTAATGAAACACGCTACTTTTTTGAACAAATGAAAAAGAACATAGATAATTCAGCGTACTTTATTTACAACCTTGTTGCCTTTTTATCGGCCGAGCCTAGGACGCCTTGCAATGGCTCATATGAATACTATAGAAGAGTATCCTACTACTGCGCTTATGTCTCCCGTAACTTCTCCGCTTGTTGCATACTTTAGCAGTTCCCCTCGTGTAGCACCAAGGTTCTTAGCCGCTACCATCATCGTCGCTATCGCCCCGTAGCCACATGCTGAAATATTCAGCCTCTCAAGGACAGTATAAAATCTGTTAATGTCAAGTGCAAGTATTGTCTTTATCAGCTCTCCATCCTTCCTATTTGCTTCGCTATTTGGTTCATAGTGTGTAAAGTCCGACGATGCTAAAAGCAGAGTAGAATCAAGGGTATCCATTTCGATTATCGTCTGTGATATTGCGTTCCCAAGGTCAAAAGCTATGTCTCTCTTCTGAGAGACCAGTACAACTGGCACAATCTTGAAATCTTGCTTGATGTATTGCAAGAAGGGCAGCTGAACCTCCAAACAATGGTCTCTACTGTGTGCATAATCGTCAAAGTCAAGAGCGGCTGATCTTCTTCCTATTTCCTCAGCCATCTGAGAATCGACTTGTACGTCGCCAAGTGGTGTCTCCCAAGTGCCATCTTTCATGGCAGCCACCCAAGAGCCTATGCCATAGTGATTTGGGCCCACCATTATGACGTCCTGAAAATCTGCTGACGATATTTTGTAAAAGCCATTTGCAGCAACCGCGCCAGAGTAGATATAACCTGCATGAGGGGATACAATGCCATAGATCTTGTGCTGCATATTGGTATAGGGAGTAGAAGCCGGGGTCCTGCCCGGGCCAAAGCGCTGGTTGCGGAAGGATTGGTCAATTAGTGCCCTTAGCTCCTTAGCGTTGTCCGGATAAAACATGCCTGCGACAGCAGGTGCCCTTCTTGTCAATATATTCTTCCATTAGATCAAAGCCGAAACAAGTAATATAATTGATAGTTTCTAGCAAAAACGTCCTATAACAGGCCTTAGTTATCTTATTAATAGTCAATTTCAGCAGATTTCATATCCTTAGCAATTTAGGAGATGGTTCACAAAAAAGTAGGACCTTGGTTACAAGTTCATTCTTTCTGTCTCACGATCATCACAGAGAGAGAGTATTATACCGGAGTAGAGGCAAAGTCAAATAGAAAGAATCCGTAGAAACGTGCGGGTTACTGACGATCAAGAAATTAATCCTAGCAGTACATGATTTCGCCAACCATATATATGGCAGAACGAGTCCAAGTTGAAAAAATACTAAAGGAAGAGAGTATGAGGAAAATAATTCGTTTGCGGGACCGGCTAAATGAAGTAGACGGATAGTAGAAGAAGAACAACAACAATAACAATACCAAGTTTTTGTTGTCATATTGCAGCATGCAAGAAATATGAATTGCGAAGCTATAGTTTCTCTAATGCCAAACATGACAAGAATTTTTTGTCTACTCTGTAGAAATTGAAGTAGACTAACTTGATACAGTCAAACTACTACGAATTGTAGTCAGAAGTCTGGTTTTTTCATCTCTATGTATTACTTGAGCAGTAGCTTAAGAGAATTATTGAGTGAGTGCTCCTACTGCAGCATCAATAGTGTACGTGACGGTGAATGGCTCTGAGCTTCGTTTATGAAATACAAGTCCACTCCCAGTGAATTCAAATGTGCCAGATGCAGTCGGAACATCTCCTATGATTATGTTGTTGTCGACTATGCCTGTAAGATGAGAATAGGTTATAGTCGTGCCATTTATTACTGCTGTAGGGGGCTCTCCATGTACTTCATCAGGTGGCTGGTCAGGCTTGTAGATGTGTATTACCTCTACTTCTATGGGCTTGCTTGCTGTAAATGTGACCTGACCAGTATAGATCTTGCCATCATCTCTTATCGGGAGTGCAAATACTACTGCATGAGGAAGATTCCCAGTATGCGCCACAGGCGCTGCACTTGACTTCGCAGTCTCTTGTATCCTATAAATTTCTTCATTCGGCTGTTGTGCAGTTGCCTGACTTTGCATTCTTATGTTGGAAGAAGAAGCAGCTGCTATTGAGAATGCAACCCCAGCAGCCAATAGAATTATTGTTATGAGCATTCTTTAACCTCTAACTTCATACATGCAATCATTCCGATTTAGGTAGTGATATAGGTTACGTTAATTTGTTGTCTCTACATCGATCCTAACAAAATAAAGGTTGTTATCCCACGCCAGCGTGATTATCTATTTGTGTTGGAGCATTGAGCTCCGGCTGCCCAGCGGCTTGAATTAGCTTCTGTTATGTTTGTTGTAGATACAGGAAAAACTGTTCAGACTGTGCGTTAACTTTACACCTCGGTATGATCTTGCCATCATCTAGATCCTAGATAATATATATTATCCAAGCAGAGCTTTTTACAAACATTATCTTGCTCGATTCCTTATCATCGAACTAGAGCCAGCAGTCCAGAGCCTGCTCGTACCAATGCCGGTCAATCGTATTGTTGTTCGTTTGCCCGCATTGATATAATTTTTTGACTAAAGTCAGGTTAGTTCCTCAACTAACTTTGTTTCAAAGTCATCTATTGCAGCTTTCTCGAGCATTTCGCTGTCGGACTTGATGGCTCCCTGCTTTTTGAGAACTTCTCTGGCTAAAAGCCAGTATACTGTTGCAAGAGCCTTGCGCCCGCGGTTGTTTGCAGGTATCACCAAGTCGACCTTTGAAGTAATATTGTCGCTGTTGGCAATGGCAATAACCGGTACTCCTGCCCTAGTGGCTTCAACTACAGCCTGCTGGTCTGCCTGAGGATCGGTTACAACAACGATTTCCGGCTCCATATAGTTTGGAAGCGACGGGTTGGTAAACGTGCCAGGCATGAAGCGGCCCAGAATGGGAGTTGAGCCTGTAACTTCACAGAACTTTTCGACCGGAGTCTTGCCGTATTCCCGGGCAGAAGTGACGGCAACCTTTGCAATATTCGCTCTCCCGATGAATTTGGCAGCAACATCAACTCTTGCCAGAGTCTTACTGATATCTAGAATGTAAAGGCCTTCCGGGTTGGCCTTGACTATAAATGGTGCCATAAATTTCGTCTTGACTGGTGTGCCTACGCGGATGCCTGTGGAAAGTATCATTTTTTCTAAATTATCTGTTTCAATGGCTTCATGACCCTCTGGAGATTCTTCTTCTATTGAAGGACTTTGTTCTTTAATGTTAGCGTCTGGATTGTTGTTGTTGTCGTCGTCGTTCTCTGAAATACTCATATAGGCTATGCAGAGGACAGTTCTGCCATACCTTCTATTAAATCATACGTAAGAGGTAGCCAGCCAGAGTATTAGATAGTCGATCATCTA
>JAICHI010000114.1 GCA_025922735.1 Nitrososphaeraceae archaeon
AGCAAATATTAATACATTTTTGTATAAAGATTGCCTACCAAATATTTTTCCTATAAATCCATTCATAAAGCTCTGAATTTTTTGCTCAAAAACTTACTGAAATTCGGGCTAGAGACTTATCGCCTTTGACGAGCTATACCTTTCTCCCTTTGCTCAGAGTTTACTAGACCTCACTGAGTTGACCTCCGTCATAGTTCGCAATATCCTAAGCCATCCTGAGCTTTCAATCTCTCGTAATTTCTCTTTGGTTTCTGTGCAATACCGAAGATCTTTGATTCTATTTTTTGGTACTACCATAACCTAGAATTTCAAGTGTGTCCTTTACTAGATACATCGAAAAAATATCTCCACCATCTAATGACCTGTACGTGCACTAGCCATGCCATCATTTTGAGTTTGATTTTCATTTGGTGGAGAAAGCGACTGTAGCGGAGATAATCTGCGTATGATGGTTAATTATTTTCATGCAGAAAAATCGTGATCTCACCCTTTTTGTTATTTGTCTTTTGAAAGGCACTTTTAGCGGGCCCGGAGGGATTTGGCAGAAAAACCTTCAGAATTGAGACACAATACAACCAAAACGCGGCTTAGGGGGATCCGAGAGAAAAAAGTTCATGATTCAGACACAAGGGAAATAAAGTTTGTTGGGCGGGAGGTAAGAGATGAACCTCATAAACAGATTCATTATCACATCATTTTCTCCAGAGTCATATTTCTTTCATCTTATCTATCTATACACCCAATGGGTTATTGTTGTTTTTTTGCTATCCCATAGGTTGCACTTTGAGCGGCGGAACAATTTAGGGTTAAAGCTATTGTTACAAAAATTATAGCATGCCATAATCAACAACCCACACACACTTCTAGTACTGAAATGCTATATGCCAGGTATTGCAGCTGTCGTTGCATTGTCTATGTTCTCCATATTATTATTATTATTCTGGATGGATGTATCATTTTTAGCTACTGAACTAAATGCGTTGAAAGCCTCTAACTCAAATTTCAATGAATCGGACAAAAGTTCAAGTGATTTTTCATTTTCGGTTAGGTCTCCTGTGGTTATGTAATTTCGGAGATGTTCCTGACTCATCATTTCTGTCCCTATGGACTCTGAGTAAAGATCAATAGCTTTGCTATAGTTTAGGGGTAACGAGGCTGCCGATTGGTTTAGGGCACCTGCCCTAGCTATCAATTGTTGATACATCTGCAGATAGAGATCTGTAATCGTCACAAAAGTTTGATTATCATATACTCCTGACTGCAATTTGGCGATTTCATCTTGGTAAGCAAGGGAGAGATTGCGGGTATCATTAACAATCCCTATGAAGGCATCTTCAAATGCATGAATTGTGGAATTTTGTGGTGATGACGGCTGTTGCATTTCTGTTTGATTATTTGTGGGCTGTTGAGTTCCTTGTTGCTCAATTGTACTAATAGATTTTAGGAGCATTGGCTCACGCAGTATTTGTGTTTTGTATATTTGCTCCTCTGCATAAACTCTTGAACCTACACCACTAAATTCTCCCGATAATGCTACGGAAAGTAGAAGCGTGGCAGCTAAAAGTCCAACATACCAAATCCCTTTACTAATATGTAAATTTGAAATCACAACGTTCAATCGGGCTTTATTGTTATTCTCATTATCCTTCTCTGCCCCAATCATTCCTGTAAAAGTAAACGTTGCATTATATTTAATCACATTGAAAATAATCCTCAGTAGATCATGAAAGAGCCAATACTTGATACAATGTTATAGAATACGAATTCCATATTGAACAATGGCTGATGAGGTCATTGCAAATTGATAAAACAAGAAAGGCTACAGTTACTGCTCTTGCTATCTCTGAATTTGTTCTGTATAGTAGCCATTTCGCTGGTACGATCCAGCAACCTCCACAGATATATGGCGGGCTGAGATCACTCAGATGAGCAGAATCTCAGTAAAACTTGGTCAGTGTCAAAGTTCTATATCTAATTGGTAAAAGTTGGGTCATTTGGGGCACTGTTATTGTTAAAAACCCGGGCCCGGAGGGATTCGAACCCTCGACCTAACGCTTAGGAGGCGTTCGCTCTATCCATGCTGAGCTACGAGCCCATCTGTTGTTGAACCTTTGCAGCGCCAATTTAAAACATTCGTCTATTTTGGTGCAAACACAACGGTCTGAGGTTTCCTATTGGGTCGGAACTCTGGATCACGCCAATCATTTGGAAAATATGTCTTCCCTACGTTTAAAATCGGTCGGAAACCAGCTTCGCCTGCAGTCAACACCAGCTCCGTGAAAAGCTCGCAATCCTTTTCTAGATCGGTCAAAATCCTGACCCTGCCGCCGTGGACGAGTTTCTTTGATATTATCACAAGCATTGCTCGGAATGAGCTTTTGCTTTCAATAGTCTTTACCTGCACATAAGTCTCCGGCAACACGATAAAAAAGTTGTCTATCGATCTGTCGGATATTGCAGGGAGCAATTTTTCAGTGTCACCCCAGAACGCAGAGGCATTCTGCGGATCCAGCTCTGCAAGTCTAATCTTTGTCTTGAAGACCTCATTTTGGTCCTTCCCTATGCCTATGAAATATTCAAAATAATTGTCCACTGCCATTGCTTGCAGCATTTCGCCCCGCCTCAGGCCAATTTCTATATTGACTTTGGCGTACATCCTTCTTGCAGTGGTTATCGTCCTGTTAAGCTGTGTCGAGGGGTTGCCTTCATGGAAGAACTGGTATATGAGACCCCACCGCTGGCGGAATATGTATGGAAAGTGCTTCATGTTGATTATCTGCCTAAAGGTTTCATTTTCTGAAAAATCTGTAAAGAACGCGTCAGTCCTTGCGACCGCCTCGAGTTTAGGCAGATTGAGCTCTTCGTAAAGGTTTGTAACTCTGTCCCAGGCCCTTACGGGGTCTGAGCTCATATACGTCACAGCAAGATCGGCAAGCCAGAGTATCTCTGCAAGCAACTTTACCTTTTTTGTGTCTTCGCCTCTGCTAGCCAATTGGTCAAGTGTTTGCGAAAACTTTTTCTGTGCCAGCTCTTGTTTGAAGAATGGAAAATCCGTCCTCCAGATGAGCGATTCGACTATCAGGCTTTCAATAGGGCTCCAGTCTGTCTTGATGTATTCGGGGTGTGTCGTGGCAAACTCTGTAGGTGGTGATAGTGCCGTTTTGAATTCCCGGAAATAATTTTCAAATTCGTCTCTACCCATTGTAAAGTAAGCATCAAGAATTCTATTCCTTGAAAGCTCTTGCATCGTCCTGTTCACACTTGGACCTTTCGGTCCATTGCTGGAAACAAGTGGTTGTACTGGATCGTAGTCATGCAGCAGCCCTGCAACAAGTATAAGCTCATAATCCTTCCATCCAAACTTAACCCCTTTAAACTCCTTTGGGATCATGTGAAGAGCCATGTACGAGACTTCAAGAGAATGGTGGAAACTGTGGTACTCGCTTGCCCCTTCGCCAAGCCCAAGTCGGGAGTATGCATTCTTGAGAAACCTTAGTAGAATGCGCAGCATATAGGTCCTGTTCTCAGGTATACCTTTTTCTGACGCAAGCTCAAGCAGCGATGCTATGATCTCTTCATCCTTGGCATTTGCAAGGTTGGCATTCATCTCGTCGATCGTGCGCTTTTTTGCTCCAGGAAAGATCCTTACTACCTGACGATAAACGATCTTCAGTGGCAGGCTCTTGTTGAGGTATATGACAAAGGTCATCCCTTTCCAAGGGTACCTAATCCTCTGACTCTCCCACTCAGCTACCTCGTCAGATGCTGCTACAATCTTCTTGTTTGCATCGGCTACAAGCTCGCCCAGGTCCTCACCGGGAGCGATGTCAGCAAACCGCTTACGATCTGTGTTCATCACAAGCCACTGTGGGATCTTGACAATGTAGACTTGGCGGCGCGATCTATTTTCTTCACCTGCAGTCTTTCTTGCAGTCACCGCGACATTTCTTGGGTCACTATGAAACGGCAACTCGCTGTCCTTGACCACGTTGAGTTTGACGTCTCTGCTTCCACCTTTGAGGCTTAAGAAGATGTGCCAGTACTTGCCCTTGTCCATCCACGCAGGAACCTGGGTTTCTTTGTCCCAGAAATCAACCGGACCGGAAGGGACAAAGCCTGATTCGTAGTCCTTTGTGATTGGATTGTAGGACTTGTATTCATATTCACCTATCATGGGATCTAACTTGCGGACGGCCATCCTTGCCTCTATCACCGTCTCCATAGACTTCGTAAATTCTCGATACGCCATCACACCCCAGATGGTGCCAAGAGAGCTAGATAGGGTGAAAATGCCGGCCAGTATATCTACTTCATTGTAGATAAGGTACTGCGGGATAAGAGGTATTCCAAACCATCCAGTCGAAAGGAGCCCTGCAAAAGCAAGTGTGATAAAAAGATACCGTGCTAAATTGTGATACTGCAAGCTAAAAAACAAACAGCCGCTGCTACCCATGCAGCAATCGCAGTTTTCCCGCCCGCTGGCGGTACGTTGAAACTTCAACCTTTTTGCCCGCCGGTTAATTATCATCGTTTAATGTCCGATTATATATTGTCTTCACGCTGGTTCAGCGGTGCATAATCCTTCAGCCATTGCCTAACTTGAAACGTCCAGTTCTTATGGTACAGAGAGAAAGAGCGAGCAAGCAAACACCATTCTCTCAATCATTGTCAGCAAGAAAACAGGCACAAAGCCGGTCTGTCTGGTTCTGTCTTATGCATATCTATATTAGACGCAGACCCGCGGACTTTGTTATTCGTCCAACATTATGAGCAGGCAAATATTTTGATTTTATCTTTCAGTCTGTGTTATTGCGGTCCAGAATTGCAATCAAAAGCTCTCGCTCTGCACAAAAAATTCTGCCCAAAGTTTTCTATAGTCACTCTATCTTTATTAAGAAATTTGCAGTCATGCTATCTCAACATAAGGGG
>JAICHI010000115.1 GCA_025922735.1 Nitrososphaeraceae archaeon
ATTGTTATATGAACGGCTATCTTTTCTGGCAGCTTTAGCGCTACGAATGTAGAAGGCAACTACTTAACCAGCTCCTTCGATAAAAAGAAGACAGAAGCCATGGATTGCACACTAGCTTCAAAATACTGACTTGTAGAAGTCCGGCGTTGTTTGTTAGAAATATCACACCCTTAATAAGGCGTGTTTGTTAAACATATTCATGTCCGCTGCAACCGCAGGATCCAAAAGTCCAAGGCAGCACCGCTGTAGCATTTGTGGCAGGGTTTTTGACTCGGCAGAAGTTCTTGAAGCGCATAAAAGAATAGATCACGGCTCACACAGCTCACCGCCTGCGGGCGTAGGATAAACAAACAATTAATTTCACCTCTATGCATAGCCAGTGACTTGGCTGCAAGGATTTGTGTATCCATAGCGTTGAAAGATGCGAAATCAATTAAAAAAGAAGCAGGTCGTGCGTTTGAATTGGGAGCCGACTATATAGAAATTCGGTTCGACTTCCTAAATCCGGAGCTCTTACCTGAGGCTCTAGAAGCTGTAAATGAGATAAAGGATAGAACCGTCTTTACTCTGCGATCTAGAAGTCAAGGAGGCATGTTTCTCGGCAGCGAACAGAATCGATTGCATTGGCTGTACAGGCTAGCAGAGCAAGAACCGATGCTGCTTGATGTCGAGCTTGATACACTTAAAAAAAATGACGAACTGGCAGACTTTTTAGAAAAGAAAAAGAGCCCCCTGCTTGTATCGTGGCACGACTTTGAAAAAACGCCGCCAAGTGACACTATCGCTGATGTGCTTTCAGAGATGCGGACCTATAGCAACTACGTCAAGATCGTGACTACAGCACATAGCATTGAAGATTCGTTGAGGCTGCTAGAGTTATACGAGACGGCCATTGGGTTATCTCCAATTTTTTTTGCAATGGGTGACGCAGGAGTGATATCAAGGCTATTGTGTACTCTGATTGGTAACGCCCCTTTCACTTACGCAAGCCTCGAGAAAGCTCTTGCGCCTGGACAATTAACGGTACAGCAGATGAAAAAGTTGTACGACAAGATGAGATTTGCTAAAATATAATCTGTCTATGACCTGTAGCATTTCCTTACTGTTTGTTAGAAAGCACTTACATAAGATGAATATTGAGATATCTGTACACTCCCTCATACACATGTACGCCCTACTCATGTGCGTTAGCAAGGCCGATCCTTCAATCTTATCTGAATTCCTTTCAGCGATTTCTTCCACGGTATATATGTGATAGGCTGGTAATACTGGCAACAGGGAATGCAGGGTTCAACCAAGACTTACTGCATCATAGGCGATCCCATCCATCACTCTCTGTCGCCGGCGATGCAGAACGCGGCTTTTGCAGCAAAGGGCCTCAACTCTACCTATATTGCATTTAGGGTTCCAGAGGCTGAGCTCAAAGAGTCAATTGAGTCCCTGCGCAGCATAAACATTGCTGGATTCAATGTTACGACCCCACACAAGACATATGTTATGCGGTACCTTGACGAGGTCGAGGGTGCGGCAAAGAAGGCAGGAGCAGTAAACACCGTTAACAATATAGAGGGTATATTTAGAGGATACAATACCGATATCTGTGGCTTTATCGAGCCACTGCGCAAGCGCCAAGTTGATTTTCGCGGTGTGCACGTACTCCTCCTTGGGTCTGGTGGGGCCGCTCGGGCAGTAGTCGTTGCCCTCGCAGAGGAGAACGGAATAGCCAAGCTTGTAATTGCAAATCGTGACATGCAGCGAGCAAACGAACTTGCCAATCTAGGGGATGCCCTTGGGATGAAATGCCTGGTAGTGCCGCTCGACAGGGCGCAGGACTATTCGCCCTCATGCGATTTAATAGTTAATGCGACAACATTAGGAATGAACAACGAATCTAGTTTAATCGATTATCAGCATATCCAGAAGGGGAGTATAGTCTACGACATCGTGTACCGTCCGCTGGTGACAGACCTGATCGAACATGCCAAATATGCACAAGCAAGCGTTGTATACGGCTATGAAATGCTTATCGAGCAGGGTGCTAAGGCTTTTGAAATATGGACCGGGTTGTCTGCCCCTAGGGATGCTATGAAAAGGAACTTGCTCGGGATCTTTGGTGAGCCGATATGACGGCAAAAAGAAAGGTGAGAGCGATAGTACATGGAGCGATTTCAATAGTGAACGCCATAGCCACTGGAAAGGGATCCGCACTTGGCATATCACTCAAGGTTACTGCTGAAGTTGAACTGCAAAAGGGACATGGCCTTAGGTTTATCACAGGAAGGAATGGCGATGGGCTGATAAAAAATATCATTCAGAAGACAATACCAAAAGAAACCATTGAAAGCAACATGATAAGTATAAGAGTCGATTCAGAAATTCCAATTGGGTATGGGCTCAAGAGCTCCAGTGCAGTGTCAAATGCTATTGTGCTCGCATGTAGCCAGATTGCGAGGGAAGAGGACATCAACGATAATACAATACTTGAAGTGGCTGCCCTTTCCTCCCTTGAAGCCAAGGTTTCATTGACGGGAGCATACGACGACGCTACCGCGTGCTACTTTGGCGGCTTTACTGTCACTGACAACTACTCTAGACGGCTAATCCGTAAGGAGAGGGCGCCAGAGAACCTTTATGCAATCATTATCCTACCGAGCAGCACCACAAGAGGAGACGTGCGCAAGCTTAGGAACCTATCTGACCTCTTCATTGATGCTTTCCGCTTTGCAGAGTCCGGGCAATACTGGAAGGCAATGAAGCTTAACGGAGTCCTCGCCTCTGCTGCCCTTTCATCAAGTTATGCGCCTGCAATGGCTGCCATGGAGCATGGAGCACTTTCTGCCAGCATCTCGGGAAATGGTCCCTCCATTGCTGCCGTAGGAAACGAAGACGCAATTGAACCCATCGTCGGTG
This sequence comes from Nitrososphaeraceae archaeon, assembly GCA_025922735.1. Taxonomy (GTDB): domain Archaea; phylum Thermoproteota; class Nitrososphaeria; order Nitrososphaerales; family Nitrososphaeraceae; genus Nitrososphaera. Next base: position 2,911 of record JAICHI010000115.1, read on the forward strand.
CACTGTCAAAGTATGACGGAGAGATAATTGTTTCCAAAGTAAATAACGAGAAGGCGAATGTCAAGATCATAAATGACTAGCATAGTAGTAAGAAGGTCTAGGTTAAATGGAATTGTGCGCTGCCCATCTAGCAAGAGCTACAGTCACAGGGCAATAGCAATTGCCTCGCTCGCTAATCAGCCCTCTACAATAACGCATGTACTAATGGCCCGCGATACTCTAGCGACCCTAGCCGGCTGCTGCGCTCTCGGAGCGGACATAAAGTATGATGCTACAAAGATGCGGATAAAGGGCAGCAATCTCTTCATTCCCCCTGAAAATGTGATAAATGCAGAGAACTCTGGAACCACAATAAGAATACTTACTGCCATGTCTGGCCTAGTGAGAACCGGCTACACCGTACTGACGGGAGATGAAAGCCTCCGCAACCGTCCGATGCAGCCCCTACTAGACGCTCTTCGACAATTAGGCGTAGAGGCTCATTCCACAAAGGAAAACGGAACGCCGCCCATTATAGTAAAGGGCGGAGGGATAAAGGGTGGTACTACAGTCGTTGACGGGACCATTTCAAGTCAATTCATATCAGGTTTACTCATTTCCAGCATTTACGCTGATTCAGAGATCATAATGAGGATAAGGGGCAAGCTCGTGTCCAAGCCCTATGTCCACGCTACGCTTGCAACAATGAAGCACTTTGGAGTTTCCATTGACCATAGTCCAGATATGCTGGAATACTACATCAAAAACTCAAGATACCGCGGCACGAGATTTGATGTACCAGGCGATTTTTCGACTGCCGCACTTATACTTGCCGCCGGTGCGCTTGCTGGAGAAAAGGTTAAGGTAAATGGCCTCAACTTTGAAATGCCCCAGGGCGATTCACGTATCATAGACATCTTGAAGAAAATGGGGTGCAAGATAAAAGTGGATGAAGAAAAGGGCGAGGTAGCTATCAGCGGTGCTGACAAACTAGAAGGCGGCGACTTTAACCTATCTGACACGCCTGACCTCATGCCGGTTGTTTCGATACTTGCACTCAAGGCTACAAGTCCAGTCACAATAACAGGCGTGGCTCATGCTAGGGTAAAGGAAACTGACAGGGTATCAAACATTACAGCCGAGCTACTAAAGTTTGGCGCGGACATCAAAGAGTATCGTGATGGACTAAAGATAACTGCTCCTCTGCTAATAAAAAACGCATCGCTTGAAGCGCACAATGATCACCGACTTTTCATGGCCTTTACAATTGCGGCTATGATGACTGAAAAATCGATAGTAGCTGGAGCTCAATCCGTAGACGTTTCCTATCCCAATTTTATTTCCGAAATGAAAAATATTGGAGGAAGAATATCACCAGCTCCCGACAGAGAATAACAAAAAGCCAATATATAGAACCGTCTCAAGTGCTCCTAATAGAGATGGGTGGCAGCATGATAGGAGAGCGGTTTGTCGCCATGAGCTTCGGTGAAAGCCATGGAAAGTGTGTTGGGATAATTGTAGATGGCTGTCCTGCTGGCCTGCCTCTAGAGGATGCCGACATACAGCGACTACTTGACCTAAGAAAGCCTGGCCAATCAATTATAACCACACAGCGCAGAGAAGAAGACAAAATCGAGATCCTCTCGGGTGTTTTCAACGGCTTTACGACCGGCGCCCCAATATGCATGCTTATATGGAACAAAGATTCAGATCCAAAGCCCTATGAGATGATAAAGAATATTCCACGCCCCGGACACGCAGATTATCCTGCTATGGTAAAATATGGCGGTTTTGCAGACTATCGTGGAAGTGGAAGGTTCTCAGGCAGGCTGACGGCCACTCTTGTTATGGCTGGCGCTATTGCTGCCAAGCTGTTAAGAATAACGCTTGGAATTGAGACAGTAGCTTATACCACAGAAATAGGCGGCATCAGAGCACGAACTATAACTAAAGAAAACATTGCTGCTAGATATGATAACGAAG
>JAICHI010000116.1 GCA_025922735.1 Nitrososphaeraceae archaeon
ATTTTTCAAGCCAAGGAAGTGTATCGATGTTTGCCGTCCTTATTGCCTATCCAATAATGAATGCCCTATTAACAATTCCTGCTCTCTCAATTCTCATTGGACTGTGGAAGGAGAGACCCTGGTCCATACCTTGGACATTTAAATCGCTGTCTTTATTCTGCATCGTGATAACAGACAGCTGGTTCGCATTCATAATAATCTCAGGCCTGTACGAACAGGTGTGGCTGTCCTCAATGTTCTTTGGAGCTGAATATCTTATCATGGCTAGCGGTCTTTTATGGTTTAACAAATTTCTTGCTAGCTATAAAAACCAGGGCACGGCTTCTGTAACAAATACTAGTCAGGACCACTTGAAAATAACAGATGGCTTTCGCAATAGAAACAAAACTCCTAACAGGACCCAATATCTGCAAGTTCTGGTAGCCGCAATTCTGATCGGGGGAATACTAAGTTATGGCTTTCTGACTTCGCTCGCCACAGAGTCTACAAGATATATTGTCCCTGTGGAAGGTCAAAATCCCATATTGATAGGAGCCTTACTGCCACTTACCGGTACAAGTTCCTCCACGGGGGAGGAGGCTGAAGCATCACTGAGGCTGGCAGTCGACGATGTAAATAATCAATTCGCAAAGACGGGGCTGTCAACAAGGGTCGGGCTCATAATTGAAGATACAAAGACAGACCCTGCTGTCGCGCTTGAAAAACTTAAGGACCTTGCATCGAAAGGAATACGGGTAGTCATAGGGCCATCGACAAGCGCCGCAGTTGCTGCGGTCAAAGAATATGCTGACGAAAACGATATCCTGATTGTTAGTAGTAGTAGTACGGCTCCATCTTTGGCAATTCCCAATGATAACGTGATTAGATTCGTTCCTGACGATACTCATCAAGCAGAGATATTGGCAAAACAGATGTGGGATGAGGGCAAAAGAGTTGTCATTCCAATATGGCGAACTGATGTTTTTGGAAATAATCTTCAATCCGCCTTGAAAGAAAGCTTTGAAAGTCTTGGTGGCAAGATGCTTGATGGAGTAGGATATGACCCGCCGGTAGGTAATTTTGCTGCAAGCCTCCATAGAATCAATTTTATCGTCTGGGAGCAAGAATTGAGGTCTTTGACTTCGAAAGTAAATGATGCTGTGAAACAATATGGTGCTGATAAAGTGGGAGTGTACATCGTAGCTTATGATGAAATCGTGCCTATCTTGATTCAAGCAAATAGACACCAAGAACTCCAATCGGTAAGTTGGTATGGAAGCGATGGTTCTGCTCAGCTTGAAGGTCTGATAAAAAATGTTGAGGCTGCGGAATTTGCAGTAAAGACAAATTTCTTAAATCCTATCTATGGACTGGATGCAACCGATAGCTTTAAGAAATTGGAAACAAGAATCATTGAAGAGATAGATAGGGTGCCTACATCGTATGCACAAGTTACTTATGATGAATTTTGTGTTGCTGCTCTGACCCTAAAAGATGGTAGTGCATTACAGCAAGACGACATTGGCTCTCTAAGAGAAGCCTTTATCAACACTGCCAATTCATACGTTGGTGTAACTGGAAGGACTGAGTTAAATGATGCAGGCGACAGAAAATATGGATCATATGACTTTTGGGCAGTACGACCAGTATACAAGGACGTGAACAACAAGAGTTCATTTGAATGGACAAATGTTGTTGCATATCCAATTGGCATAGACAACTCATGACCGGCTCAAGGGTCTCCGTGCTTTTAGAAGCGCTAAAGTGAAAGTTTCAACCTTGTTTTAGGGAGGACAAGCTAAAAATTTTTTGCATTTTTTGACAAGCATTAAGGCTTGGTAGAAAAATTGCAATCATGAATTAGATAATAGCCAAGAATTGTAATTACTTAACAAACCTCACTGCCATGGTAACATCTGCAATTACTTCCGTACTCTAAGCAGCTGCTGTCTTCTTACCATGATCAATCTTCATATGTTCTTCTAAATCCAATTGGCTTGGAAATGATCTATCGCATGTTTGACAATAGTATACAGGTCTTACTTTACGAGGCGGCGGAGTCTTGACTTTGATCTCTGTACCGTCAACTTTGATCTTTTTTTCCTGCTCCTGTTTTTCCTCTTTTGTAACCATTCTTCATCCATTGCATTGTATAATTTTAAAGGGTTTCAGGGTAAGACTACGAACATGACAAGTTTACAGCAAATTTGAGTACCGTCTTTTGCTACCTTCTTATCCATTGTTACAAACATGTATTGGATTAATTAATTTGAAAGACACAGATGTAATGTCTATCGATATCATAGCTGCAACAGAAAATGTAAGTGCAATCGAAGTTGCCACCAGAATAGAATAGGAGGGGGATAAGAAGAAATGCAAAAAATGAAGATGATAGAGACAACAACAACTGTTCTAAGAAATATTGGTATTAATTATGAATGATCTTTTCCAATTATGATAGTTTTATCTAGCTTCTTGTACTTAGCATTACCATGGCGAAACTGACTATCCGCCGGAAGCGGCATACAAGAAAGGCGTTTGCGGCGAAGCGAGGCGGTAAGAAGGTAAAAGTCGCCAAGGTGCCGGTAAAGCCCTCGACATTTAAAATCAGTGACCGAGGAAAGCCGGGTCGTGGACCTAAGGTCGTCCCCCCACTCAAGAAAGGTGCATTGGGCGGACCGGGTTTCTTTAATCGTACAAATGATGAACAGGAACAAATAGTATTCAATCGCGCGAAGGAGATAGGTGAAAGAAAGGTAGTAGGCGAACTACGCGCATTGCAGGTGTTCTTCAAGAAAGCTGATCCACAAAAGTCAAGGCGGGCGCTAGAATTGAGCAAGAAAGTCGCCGGTAGCTTCAAAGATAGACAAGAAGTCGGCTATCCTGAAGGCTTCCGCAAGAAAAAATAGTGGAGTTCTTAAAAATATCGAGCCCGGCTATGTGCTCCTACTTTGCGTTGGACAGTTGACATCGAATCAAGAATTAGCCCCCTCGTCAGCCGAGCAAGACCCGACCACCCACTACTGTGAGATATATTTTTAATACAAGCAAGGGCAGTCAGCGACAATCCAAGAAATGAAATCCTTGTTCTGGTAGGTCATGGTGCAAGGTCCTGATACAAATGACCTGCATCAGGAAATGGAGCTTGCTAGGGCGGCAGAATATGTAGAAGGATGAATGAAATTTGTGTTTGGACAGCCAGGGGGATTTAGAACCCCCTACTTTTTAGGATCTGTCCGGAGCTTCTCTTGTAGAGTTGTGTTGTACTATCCTCACTTAGACATCAAAAAAAGAGTTTTGATATCCTAAAAATTACTTGTTGCGCTGCTCGGCTTTTTGAGGTAGATGCCTAGCAAACTCCTTTACATCCATCACCAAGCCGTAGTAGTCTCTTACAACTTCTAATGTGGACTCAAAGTGCTTAGTGTTGCCTGATGTTGTTGCGTCTGAGATGAGTACGACATCGTATCCGTTATTGAATGCATCTCTCAAAGATGCCTCTACGCATATCGAGGTGTCTATTCCACAGAACGCCAGAGTATCGATTCCAATACTTTTCAGCCAGACGCCAATTTCAGTGTCTTGAAAAGCCGAATCTCGTCTCTTGATGACGACGTGATCCATTGGAGAAGGCTTGATTTCATCGACAATATCTGCATCCCAAGTGCTTATTACGCAGATTGGCTTTGTGCGTATTCTCTCTTCCCTTGACTTTGGCAGTATTCTGTGGGTGTTTGTTAAAAGGTCTATCCCAGACTTTTCCCGCACCGCCTGAGTATAAAATATTGGTATGTTAACGCTCCTGCAAAGCCTGATCAGTTCCGATATCTGTGGGATAACCCGCTGGTAGCGGGAAACATCTATTCCAAGTTGATCGTACGACCCACCTTTGCTTACAAAGCCATTTTGAACGTCTATTACCATAAGCGCGGGGTTAACATTATGTCCTTGAATGTTGATGATCGTCATATAGGGATTAGAAGCGCGGACTGAATTAATAAATTTGAAGTAACACTATTCACTAGCAGCAACAGTAGTAGTAGTAGCAACAACATCGATGTCATAAGACGACGAGTCGACAAGAAATTCCGGCCTTGACCCATGCCAGTCCTTTAATGTGACAAGGATTTTCCTATTGTACGGGTCGACTGCAGCTTGGAATCTTCCTTTGCCTTTCATGCTGTGTTCAAAGGCAAAATGGGTGTACTCTTGCAAAAGTGACCCTGCTATTTGCGGTTTAAATGAGACCTTGTTTTCAAGCATGTCCAATTTCATTCCAAGCATCATTTCCCGCAAGGCGTTAATGTACATGCTAATGGACCAAGCCTGCAAGATGCATGAATTGAAGGGATCCGGTTTGTCTCCCTTGTATGTTTCTGCAAACATGCCGTTCTCTGCCAAAATGCGCTCCGCCATGCAATTGACATAGTAGAGCGCCTGCTCGCTCCTTCCAGCCTTGATCTCGGCTAGTGCTGCCCAGCCTGTCACAAGCGGCCAGACAGCCCCGTCGTGATAGAGGGCAGGATGATACTTAGGGTCTAGGTTGCTGAGCGTTCGGACGCCCCAGCTTGTTGTCATGTCCTCTTGTTCAATTCTTTCAAGCACAGATTTTGTCTTGTGTGGATCTTCGGCAGCGTCTGTGAGCAAAAGCACAAGCGCGTTTGGCCTTATGCTTGGGTCTTTGGAGCCATCCCTTCGTACCGTGTCATAGTAAAATTTCGCCTCTCCGTTCCAGTATTCATGATCGATTTTAAGCGCTAGCTGCTCTGCCTTTTGCTTCCACCTCTTGCGATTGTAGCTGTCTCCAACCATGCCTGCTAGCTCGCTTCCGATCTTCAAGCTTTCATAAAACAAAGCCTGAACATCGTTTGCGCTTTTCCGTC
>JAICHI010000117.1 GCA_025922735.1 Nitrososphaeraceae archaeon
CCGCGACAAGCCGCGTGAATCTGACATGATCAAATTGTTGGTTCCTTTCCCTTTTTATAAATAGAGGTGATAGAATCTTCTATCATAACTTTTGCCATCTAGGATTATTAGCTCGAGGGAACACAACCTTAAAGCTAACTTAGACATTCGTGAGTCATAGATATACAAAAACCCTACTGCCTATGTTGTTCATACTATAGTCATGCTAGCATCCTCCGGTTCTGGTAACTCTGTCCGATTCGAGTAATTTCTGTCCGTGCCCTAGCATCTCCAAAGCCGGGTAAGTGGCTTTCCTGCACATTCAAAATCCCGGATTCATCTCAATTTTCAGGTTCATTCACTGAAACTGTTTTGATGATAAAAAAGCTTGTTACTGCTCCTCTTGTTGTTATTTCCGATCCTTTCTCAGCCACAATGCATTAGCTTTCTCAAAACTTCGCTTGGCGGTACAGGACTACAGAGCATGCAAAGAAAAAGAGAAGATTGAGTGGGATTTGAGCTGCAAGTTCTCTTTCAATAGCTGCTATTTGGATAGGAGGTAGAGCTGCCTTAGAAAAGGCTGGCTCAGGTCGTGGGTTTCATTATGCTTGTTGATATGTTGTTTGCTCTTATGGCGTTCAGCCTATAGAGGCTCTCTCCAATGGGATTGACTTCAATGCTATGATAAATACCAGAGAGCTAGCACTAAGGGAGTGATAGAAGTCGTCTGAGAGTTGAAAGTAGATCGGAGTTGGAAATCTTCTCTCTGTCAAATTTGTGGAATACTTCTTACCAACTGCTGGGCTATGATAGATAATAACTCTTCTAAATGCTTTTAGCGTCAAGATGTATATATCTATACAGCAGGCATGTCAACGCAACAACAGAATGAAGAAAAAAATATCAAGATTGTCCGGCGTTCTATAGAAGCTCTAAATGCAGGGGATGTAACCAAGGCTTCTGAATTCATACACCCTAATTATTTTAACCATGAGTCCCAAGCTAGCCCCGAGCGAGCAAAACTTCGTGGTCCTGAGGAGTTTGTTGATACCGTCAAGAAGTTAAGAGCGGCATTTAGTGACCTGCATTACGAAGAACAGGAGAATATTGCTTCAAATGACAAGGTTGTGTCTATAATGATAGTCACAGGTAAGCACACGGGGGACTTCTTTGGCATCCCTCCAAAAGGTAACAACTTCTCCTATCAAGCAGCGCATATTTCTAGAATTGCAGATGACAAGATAGTGGAACACAAAGCGATTCGTGACGACCTAAGATTCATGATGCAGCTTGGAGTAATCGGCGCTGCATCGCCGCAGTACGAGCCTATTCTTAACGTTTGGAAGGGGATGATGAATAAGAGTACTTGAGCATCCTAGTTCTGGACAGCATATTTTGTAAGATGCTACTGAGCGACCTCCAATTTCGCTTGATGATTATTCAAACGGTGATACTGCTTTTCCAGCACGAGCAAGTAGTGCAGCAGCGGTCAGACCTGAAAGTCCTCCTCCAATAATTACAACTTCGGAGTTAAATGAGCCTTCCATATTCACTGCGTGCCCCATATTGTAATATTCTTGCATCGCATAATACTAGAAGGCTCTCTATAGTCAAAGTAGTTTACAATTGTAAGTCGTGATGACTGGTACAAACCCCAAATAATAATACAAAGACTGAACATGCTAAAGCAAAGTCATACTAATTATGCAGCAGGAGTAGCATCAGTTCTTATAGCCTTGCCAAAATACGCCTTGACATGAGGCCTGTAGAGGTAGTAGAGGATTATTCCGCTTATAATAATGCTGACTATTCCACCTAAATTTCCTGTAGCAATCGAAATCGCATTTAATACGATGCTTGCTATCGACAAAATAACCGTCACAGTCCACGCCCATCCCATACCCTTTAAGAGCCCATAGGCAACGATGAACGATACAATCCCTATCGCAATTAACACACCACCGATTACAATGGCTACGCCCCCGATGAATGGGGGTGGAATATCTGAAAGCTCAATGTCAGAGCCAGCCATAGAACCGGTCAAGTTCCCATCATCGAAAGCAGATGGTGGAAGCGAAGGGAGGATTATTCCTGCAGCAACAAGTCCAAGTCCGCCGAATAGCATAATAATTCCTCCAATGATGCTGAGAATTGCAATTATTGTTACACCAGTGGGACGAGATTTGGGTGTGGCTTGCAAGACACCATGGTGGAATAGAGCGTAGTTGGATATTAACTCGTTGGTTCGGAGCAAAGCCAAAGTCGCTGCAATACTATTCTACACAAGATTAGGAAATCGGGGAGAAGAGTAGTAAGTTCAATATTTTGTTTCAAATTAGCTTTATGTAAAGTGATCTTGACTTTCAGCGATAGGGGTTAATGTAAAACAAGAAATCAAATGATAATTGGAACAATTATCGGTATTTTTGCTGGTCTTGCAATAGCTGTTTTTTGTCATTTCAGCCTGGCACGGCTAGCCTTGATAACCAGAGCAACGCGACCACTACGAGCATATCAATAGACGATACAACCGTTCGACAGTGAGAACACATTACAGTTACAGGTCAAAATCCAATCAATGCTAGTCATATAGTAGTAGTGTCACATTATCTGGAAATGGAAACTTGACACTGCCAACAGTATTCTTGATCGCACTTGCAGAGTTTATTTTTGTCTCTAAATTTTCTTTATAGGACTACATCCCCTGTCTGACAGTATTTACGATGTTCAGTATTGCCTCAGCTACTACTTCAGGGTGTTCGTAGTGAATGTTATGTCCACTAGGAACAAGAACTTGTTCGCCTCTTGTAGATAGAGATGCTAGCTCCTTATGGTGCTCTAGTGCTCCTGTTAGATGAGCGATTTCATTGTCTGCAGATAGTACGACGGCAGGTTTGTCATTCCATGCGCCCATGATATTAGTTGCGTTCAAAGCACGCACTGTTTCATACATGGCAGCCAACTCGTCAGCTGCGGTGTGAAGGCTTTTTGGTGAATAAACCACTTCTAAGTTATTGATTATTTCTGTAGGTACATCTGGTCCTTCAACACCCATGATAAAGCCTGGATTGAGAAGATACCGCCAAAAACCACCATGAGCATAGCCGACATAAGTCCTTTGAAGCTGTTGGATTACAGGGATTAATTCCGTCGATAGTATTTTTTCATGCGCTGGATCCACTAGGACAATACCTGCAACATCAGTTGGGTATTTTTGCACAAAGAATCGGACTGTATGAGCACCGACAGAGTGCCCAACAAGTACATAAGGTCCCTCTTCTCCAGCAGCTTGTAGTAGTGCATGAAGCTCGTCAGCTATTCTCATATAAGTCCGAGGCTTTGGACCTGGCTCGCTCCAACTCATGCCTGCTCTGTCATAACTGCAAACCCGTGTATGATTTGAAACTTGCTCTTGGACTTTAGCCCAAGACATGGTTCCTCCATTAAGACCTGCATCAAGTACTACAGTTGGGCTTCCCTCGCCGGTACAGTAAATATGCATGTTAATGCCACCACCACCACCAACATCGACGAGTCTTCCAGGTGGCTGAGGAGGAGCACCCATCGAAGCGATAGGTGCAACTAGAAGAATAAGAATGATAATAATTAAAAACAAGCTCGCTAAGCCAACGCCATAAGATGCTGCAACTCTGCCCGGCTTTCTTTTGCTGGTCTTATGAGAAGGTTTCTCCCTATCCATAATAATACATGTACCTTGCTGAATGAGATATAAGAGCTAGCTATTACATTCTCTAATGTTTGGGAAGTATCGACATGCAAGAAAAGAAACAAGGAATATTCGCTCGCGATGTTTATCAAAACAATCGCTACAAGAATGGTATGCGAATCCCGCTGTAAGATTGATCTTTCAGCATCGTCTAGCTAGAAGAAATTTTGCTTCCGTAAGTTGGAAGAAGAAAAAGAAAAGGAAAAGAAAGAGGAGAGGCGTATTTCCCCTTTGCAGCTAGGAAGAAAATATGTCAGCAACCCAGACCCAATTGATGAATCGAATTCCTGATCCTCTAAATTCTCAGCATAGAGAGGTGCCTAGGAGTACAGAATCCTGGGTTAGCAAGGCTGGCTTGGTTGAGGGACGACGCTATATGACAGTAACTGAACCAGCCTAAAAAACGCGAAAGCAATTTATCCTTTTCTTTTTCTTTTTCTAACATTAATCTCCAGATAGATCAATCTTAACTTTTAAAACTAGACACTTTGATATGATTGTACCTAAAACAAGAGAAGAGCAAAAAAAATAGCCTGTATGGGCGAGACAAAACAAGTAAGTGGAACCAAAAAATTTCGAGTGCGAGTGCATATACCAGTGGGGTAGAGGAATCTCTGCTGCCATCACGGGGCATGGCTGTTCTCCTTGGGGAAGAACAGCGGGGAGCTAGTGGCAGCGTACCTCTTACCCCACTGTCACTTACTATATGATGATATTTTATATGAACATTATTGAGTTCATCTATGTTGCAGCAATAATGCCACTACCCACCCAAATTGACAGCACTTGAACGATGAGCTTAGATTCTTCTACGCTTCTTCGTTTGAAGTTTATCCTCTTGTACTAGTTCAAGCTCCATTCTTGCCAAACAACTAATGCCGCACCCTAGTAAACAGCTTGTTTTGAGGTGTTGTCAGACAAAAACTTCTGGCAATGCCAATCCCGTATCCTCCTGTTTGTTCGACATTTTGTCCAACAAAAGTTGAAATTATTACAAAAAGTGTAGGACACCGCCCACATTATCCTCTAATGGGTAAGAAGTTGTATAGTTGACTTCTTATTGATATTATGTTTTTCTCTTCTATAGTATTTCTGAGAGATCTTGTTTAACTTTTCTGCTCAACGTATAAAGATGTATATCTAAAAG
>JAICHI010000118.1 GCA_025922735.1 Nitrososphaeraceae archaeon
AGGAAGGGGAAGTTCTGGATTAAGCTCTTTGATTCTTGTATCATCCCACCTTGTAATCTTACCCGAGAAGATGTCCGAAAGGACTGGTCCTGTCAACTTCACACCTTTATCTATGCCTGCTATATTGTATGCTGCTACAACTGAACCTATTGTTTCTGGAATGTGGACCGGTGTTGACGATGAAAGAGCTTGCATTTCTTCTTCAGTCAGTGGCGCATCGCTAGCTCCAAAATCTACTGTCCTTTCTGTGAATTGCCTGACGCCTCCACCACTTCCAATAGATTGATAGTTTATGCTAACGCTTGGATTTACAGATTGGTATTCCACTCGCCATGTGTCAATCAATGGGAAGGGAAAAGTTGCACCGGCTCCGTTGATTGTTATAGCTTGACCTCCTTGCTGCGGTTGTTCTTGTAGTTGAGACGGGGGCGTTATCTGCCCGTATGCCTTTATCCCTTGTTCTGTAGGTGCTCCAAAGTATGGCATCATCAGCATAATAGTGGCAATGGCTAAAGCTGCCAATGATGCATTGACTAAATTTCTTTGATTTGCTTTATACACGACTGTCCTTCGAAGATAATCCTTTTATTGGTTCAATCTATAGTTCCTATTGAAGAACGATATCTATTGTTTTTATGTATAAGGATTCCTGTGAAGTAGCGAACAGGTCGTCCGTGAAATCCCTATCTTTAGGAAGCGAACTGAGAAAATGCGTTAGTCAAGATGCTGCTAAGCAGAGTCAATGAAATCCCTGGAAAATCCTTAGACTTTGCAACCGCGGTTAGTTCATGCAATAGCTCCGTGTTTCATCCCTTACATCATAAGACTACTACAGCGTATTACCCAAGGGAAACTTAATGAATTTGAAAGAGTATGATCATTATGATGTGCATCAATGGTGCCTGATTTTCATAGTATCGGCATTTTGTTTGCAATGATAGTTATATCTGTGAGTGTAACTCTGGTTACTCTCTACCTAATGAAATTGATACGGGAAAAGCATAGTCGAAGAAAATACCGCTAACGGTTCTGCACCGCACTGCGCGCTCTTTCTATATTATGTGTCCTTTGTCAAATCCTATCTAAAAATAGAGAATATAGATAGCGCTGTAGTAGCCACTCGATCTTTGTATTTGTGGGTTGCTGCAGGTCACTTGTAGGAAACATCGTGTGAATACTATAGCACTCGTCATAGCTTCTAATATATATCCTCCCTTGAGTTGAAGAGAATTGCAAATATACAATAAAAAAAGAGAGGTGAGTTCTGTTATTCAATAAATCCGTACTGCTCCAGCTTTAGGTCCTCCTCTTGGATCAGACCGATTCCAGCAGCATAATACTTGAGTTCTGCAACATTAGGCTCAAAGGGGTTAGTTTCTCGCGTTATGAGAGTATCTATAAAGTCGCCAGCTGGTGTTTGAATTACTTCTCCCATGTCTATTATCTCTGCTCTATCTAGCGCAACGCTGGGTGCTATCTCTTGATAGTATCTTGCTCCCAAGAGTATAGTACCTGGCATGATTACGCCTGCTCTATTTGCATCCTGGCCAGCCAGCCAAGCGCCTTCATGACTGATTATATTGCCATTCTGATAATCATCTACCTCTTCGCCAAAGTAAAAGACGCTGTTTGTCTCTTCACATATTGCGAAAAAATTCCGTGATATCTCAACCAATTCACCACCTATGGTTTCTCTTTCCTCCAATACTCGGGTTTCAGTGCCATTGACTTCTCTTGTTTCATTCAAGACTGTTATCGTTACTTCAGCCGATTCACCGGTCTCACCTCCTGCAAGCACTAACTGGTAGTTAGGCTCAAGTATGAAGAATGGGTTTGTTCCTGTTGAGGCGAAGGTACAGTCTTCAGCTCTGAATGACGTAGTATACTCATTTTCTCCCTCTGTTTCTACTTGTTCAGTATCGTTTTCTGCCTCTAGGATATCCCCGCCAGTTTCACTTAGGTCATCATCTTCCTCATCGTCAACGGTTGTTGCACTTGCTTCTGTCGATACCCAGTGTATCAATGAATTGCCTATATGGTTATTAGTATCCATACTACTATTACCAATATAGGCTCTTTCTTTTGCATCATAGGTTTGGCCAATTACATCAGAGGTAATTGGAAAGGCTACGGCTCCAACAAATGTTGCTACGGCGAAGATTGCCAAAAGATTTCTTTTTGTTCGCATTGCTATCAAGGCCATCCCCATCTTATTAAGAAATGTGATACAGGTGACTAATTGTCTGACATAATCTTTGTAAATAAAGCGAAACTCAATTAGGTACTTGTACCAAAACAACTTAAGTAAATGTGATAATACAGAAGAGGTAGGCTTGTGGACAAGTGTGCCTTTTACTGCTGCGAAAGGATAATACCGGTCAATCTATAAAGAAGAGGAGCGTGTCGGTCGGTTGGCACATGAAGGCTCGAAACAGCCCGAAGACAACACGACAGACCAAATACTTAGATTTATTCAGGAAAATCCCAGTTGTCACCTCCGAAAAATCAAAAAGGAGCTTGATCTAGCAATGGGTACAGTCCAATACCATCTTGACAAACTCGAGAAGGCAGGCAGGATAACTTCTCAAAAGCAGGGCTTGCACAAGTACTACTTTGTGATAGGAGCGTTTGAAGAAAATGAAAAACAGCTATTGGAAGTTCTAAGCAATGAAACTGCACGAGAGATTCTAATGTTTATTATTGAACAGAACTATCCATCACAAAGTGAAATCAGCAAGCACATGGGGATATCCTCACCATCCGTGAGCTGGCAGATAAAGCGCCTACAAGATTATAGAGTCATTGATGAAATTAAAGAGGGCAAGTTCAAGCGATACAAATTGCATGGAGATTCTAAGCAGTTTGTTGCATTGTTAAAAAACTACTATCCTAGCATCTGGAACAGGTGGAGCAACAGACTAGCTGAAATGTTTTTGTCCTTATCTCAAGGAGAGGAACAATTGTGACAGATTTTCTATCTATGCCCATTTGGTTTTTTCTACTGTCCTGGCTCATACGACAGGTGGAGAACGGAATTGGTGATGGCGATAATGAGCTTGAAGAAGAAAGTGATGAGAATATAACAACATCGGAAGGAATAGCTGGAGATGAATCAATAGGAATTGAAGAAGTGGAAGTCGAGCCATTTGAACCGATAACGCAGGCAATCAAGATAGCAATTGCAGCATTTTCACTCCTACTGCTTGCACTCTCCATTTCTGCTTACAAGAAAACTGCTCTTAAGAGGATACTTTATGCTTCAATAGCATTTGGATTATTTGCAATACAGATGTTTTTTGACTACTTGGAAGATGCTGTTGAAGCCTTCGATACGGCGTATACCGACATTATCTTTTTTGGGATTACTTTGGCTATTCTGGTTCTATTCTTTATGGCCATAGTTAGGAAGAAGTAATGATATGAATGGACCTAATTGGTTACCACAAATGCTTTGAGTATGCACCATGAAACCTTGTCTGACTTTTAATGATGCTCTCAGCAAAAAGAAAATTGAATTAATCTTTCGATTGTTAGGTACGTCGTAAACGATGAGACTTGCACTTCACTTGATTTTAAACTCCATAAATACATTGACACTAGTGAAGAATCTGGGGCGAGAAGATAGACTATTGATTTCAGGGCATGAAAAGATGAGTTAGGTCTGCTCTATCAAAAAACCTGAAATCATTCAAGGGAAAAGTTCAAGCTTGCATCTTTTCCTTTGTATCTTTCCCTATCCTTTTCTCCAGCTCTTCTAGGATTCTGCGGATTTCCTTTATCTCTTGAACAATCTCCTGTTGCGTTAAAGGTATTTGGGATTCTCGCTGAACCTGTTGATATGCCTCTTCAGACTTTCTAACAATTACTGAGATAAACAAATTGATGACTATGAAGGTTCCAATTAAAATAAAGCTTGCAAAGTATAGCCAATATAGAGGTCCTAAATTGGAGACTATCGGCTCCATTACAATGACCCATCCTTCCAGTGTGATAATTTGAAATAATGTAGTCGCTGAGGTTAGAAAAGACGACCAGTGCTGTGGATCGACGTTTCTAAAAAGATGGTATCCAATTACGGCGTAGATGAAGAAGAGAATTGAAAGCAGAATCAAGATGTTAACTATGCTTGGTATTGAGCGGACAAGGGTAGATACGATAGCCCGCAGTTCTGTAGATTTTGTTATCAGTCTAGTTATTCTCAGCAGTCTGACGAGCCTAGCTGCCGTTGAGAACTGGCCTGCAAATGGCATAAGTGAGAGGATAATGATCGCAAAGTCAAAGCAATTCCAACCGTCTCTGAAATACCTTTGCGGCTTTGGATATTGGGCAGTCAGCCTAAACGCAGCCTCCACGATGAAAACTGTAATAACCAGAGTTTGAACTAAGTTGAATAACATTGCTTCCAGTAGCTCCCCCTCTTCACCAAAAGAATGCAATTCCGGCGTCGCTTCAAAAGCAAGAACTAGCGCTTGGAGAAGAATGACTCCTGTTATTATCCAATCAAATGTCTTGCTTGCTACAGCAACTCGTGCAAAACTAACAATACTATTTGTGGATCTGCTGGGCCGTCCAGATAGAGATGGTGATGATTCTTTTTCTTTCATGGATTTGCTTAAACACCCATCTTTTCCATGTACTTTCTTCCAAAGGTTCTGATTAGCTTCCTGCACTTTTCCAGCTCTTCCTTTAGCATTTCATACGCTCTCAGTGAGATTGAAGCTTTGCTCGTGAAGTTGGTCTTCGATTTCTCAAGCTTGCGAAGGGCGTCTACGCAAAGCTTCTCCATTTCGCGCATATTGCAATGAACAGAGATGAGAGCCGCATCTTGATCTATATAGTGA
>JAICHI010000119.1 GCA_025922735.1 Nitrososphaeraceae archaeon
AGCGAGGCAGAAAAGCTGCTTTAGGCCGTTTAATCACACAGGAGGTACATACGGACCAAACAAAGACGTCTCTGAAACTCGTGTATTTGATATTGACAAGGTCTCCACAAGGTAGATATCCTATTTATATTGAGAAAAGTAGAGCAGTTGTTGACTACGTGGCAGCACCATTGATTATAGTTAACTTAGACATATTTTATATATAAGCATCCTCGCTATGGAGAATAGTACCACAATTCATTGCATAAGATTGGGCACTGCTGCTCGATCAGTGCGCGTTTATGAGTGAACAACTGCTCTAAGTCTTGAACTGTGATGCAACTATCCTGCAGTCTGTCTCATATTCTTGTCAAGAGAGAGAAAATTGGCTCATGAGCTGCTCGTCTCTCCATATCACACACATGCTCCCTCCTGTCTATTTTCCTTTCTTTATGATAAGGCTCTGATCTTGAATATACTGCATCTCAATATAGCACTTACATGTTGTCAGGCGGAGGAGGCGGATTCTGCAGATGGATATCGCTTGCTCCTATTTGTAATCAATGAACCTCACCCACTCAGGAAACCATAGGTCGTTTTCTGACACCCCGATACCTTTTGCTAGAACAGCCGGCGAGTTGTAATATAAGGAATCTACCCCTAGCTCTCTGGCAATATTTTGGTTGAGCTCATTGATGGATGACACCTTGCCCATGTACTTATTTGCAATGAGGTCGCGGTTTTGGGTATACAACCCAACCTGCCTTCCATCCACTGTCGGCACATAGCTTACGGCTACGTCGATGCGCTTTGCGCCGGTGTTCTTTAGATAATATATCGTCTCCCGTGTCGTGCTGCCTGTCTGGATTGTGCCCTGCACTGTGGCAATCTTCTTTCCCTGCACTAGATTTTGGATGACAAATTTCAGTGATCTGCCGGTAGTGAGTAGCTTGTTTTTGCTCACCTGCTCTGAAAAGTCGATCATGGGGTCTGCGTCATCGTATCTATCCTTAATTACACCTTCTGCTAGCTCAAACATCTTTGAGTGCTTTTGATATTCAAGGCTAAAGCCTAGAGTCATTGGGCGAGTATAATCAGGCTCTGCAAAGGCCAAGTCTACATCTAACTCTTTAGACAAAAAGTTGGCCTGCTCCTTGCCGATATTTTTGCGGATCTGGTAGATGCTCTTGCCATTGACCGTCGCTACGACATTTGACTCTCTTATGAACTCAAAGGGATCCATCATCAAGCTTATTGTAGACTCGCTTGTGAGGACTTCAAGCCCACCGTTTTTGTCAATCTTCAATAGTTGTCCGGGCTTGACATCTGCAAATTCCATGTTAATGAGAGAAGTCCTGAGAGAGTTTTCAGATGCTATGATATTTAGGGTCTTGTCACGGTTGGTTGCACTTACAAGTGGCTTGAATCCAGTCCTGTCGCGGTATACGTAAATTCTGTCGCCTACCTTGATCATTAGGTTCCCTCTGAGGTGCCTGTCTAGAAACTCGGCGGCGCGCTCAGGATTTTTCTCAAAAATTAAGAGTTGAGTGAAAATATGGTAGATCTTGAAAAGCGAATCAGAGTCCCTTGCAGAACCGATGTACGGGTGCAGGTACAGCTTTTCAGTATCTACGAAGAACCCATCAAACGCAACCCAGATGCTGTTCATGCTGGGAAAGGGCGGCGGCCTCTTTGAGAGGTAGCCAATGCCATTGTTTCCACGAAGCTTTTCGTTTTGTGCGATGCGTAGAATTGTTTCGTCTGCGGGAAGAGACCCTTCTGCACCGGCAGAAGCTTCGCCTACTATCATTTTCCAGTATGCCTTGCCTCTGTGTTGCAGCCTCCTCATAGAATGAGCGAGGTAGTAGATGATGTTGTTCTTGCTGCTCGAGCCGTAGCTATAAATAGCCACAATGCCAGCCAACTACCTTCGTCTTCCCTTAATGGGGTTAGGATAAAAATCTTGTTAGTTGCCGTGCAAAGCAAACATCTGCTTCTGTGTTTCATACCTTGCAATATAGTCTTCAAGCTGCAAGGTGAGCCCAATGCTGTCCAAGCCTTCAAGTAGCAATTTCTTGTGGAAATTGTCTATGTCAAAATGCATAGTGTGGAGGCCGGCTGTGACTGTCTGTTTTGCCAAATCAATCTCGATATAAAGATCTTCGTTACTGAACAAATAATCTACTTCATAATCTGGAAGCCGTACAGGCAGTATTCCGTTTTTAAGACAGTTATTGTAGAAAATATCTGCAAATGATGGTGCAATTATCGCTCTAAACCCATAATCAAGTACGGCCCAGGCTGCGTGCTCTCTTGAACTGCCGCTGCCAAAGTTATCACGTGTAAGCAGTATGTGCCGGCCAGAGTATTTGGGGTTGTTTAGCACAAAGTCGCTCCTTGGCTTGCCGTCCATATCAAAGCGCCAATCGTAAAACAGGTACTTGCCAAAACCAGTCCTATTAACTAGCTTCAAAAACTGCTTTGGCACTATTTGGTCTGTATCGACATTTACCCTGTCAAGTGGCGTTGCCTTACTTCTGAGCACTATAAAAGGTTCCACTTAGAGCCACTCCCTTATATCTACAAAGTGTCCTTCGATTGCAGCTGCTGCAGCCATAATGGGACTCACAAGGTGTGTCCTTCCTCCAACTCCCTGCCTTCCTTCAAAGTTGCGGTTTGAAGTGCTTGCGCATCGCTCACCGGGCGCAAGTATATCAGGGTTCATACCAAGGCACATACTGCATCCTGATTCGCGCCATTCAAAGCCGGCCTCCTTAAAAACTCTATCAAGCCCAAGTTGTTCTGCAGCTGCCTTTACTTGTTGGGAGCCGGGCACCACCATTGCACGTACTTTTGGTGAGACCCTCCTACCCTTTACTACAAGTGATGCCTCCAGCAAATCTTCAAGCCGCGAGTTTGTGCAGGATCCAATGAACACCCTGTCAAGCTTTATCTCTGTAATTGGCGTTCCTGGCTCTAGTGCCATGTATTTGAGTGCGCGGGTCGCAGCCTTGTAGTTATTCTCATTTCCCTTGGAAAATTGGTCTGGGTGCGGCACAGTATCAGTAATGTCTGCCACCATCCCGGGATTGGTTCCCCAGCTCACCTGTGGTGCAAGCTCACTGACATTGAAGGTGATGGACTTGTCAAACTTTGCATTTGGATCCGTCCTCAGGCCCTTCCAGTGTTCTATGGCTTTCTCAAACTGCTCGGCCTTGGGCGCGTAACGTCTACCCCTGATAAAATCAAATGTATCGTCGTCAGGTGCTATGATGCCAGCCCTTGCACCTGCCTCTATCGACATGTTGCATATCGTCATTCTGTTCTCCATCGAAAGATCGGATATTGTTTCGCCGCGGTACTCAAGTACCGTGCCGCTACCGCCGGCAGTGCCAATAGTCCTGATGATGTAGAGTATGATATCCTTGGCGGTGATGGCATGCGAGTTTTTGCGCCTCCCTTCAATATTTATTGCAAATATCTGAGGCTTGTCCATCCATATAGCCTGGGTGGCAAGAACATGCTCTACATCGCTTGTCCCGATCCCAAGTGCAAAAGCACCGAAGGCACCGTGGGTTGAGGTGTGGCTGTCGCCACATACGATAGTGGTGCCTGGCAGAGTTAGCCCAAGCTCCGGTCCAATGATATGCACGATCCCCTGATCTGGACTATGCATATCAAATAGCGTTATACCAAACTCCTTGCAGTTTTGAGCAAGCGTCTGAATTTGTATCGACGATATCTGATCTATAATTGGAAGCGACCTGTCGCTTGTCGGGACATTGTGATCCATAGTGGCAAAAGTCAGATCTGGCCGCCTGATGCGTCTTTTACTCATCCGAAGCCCATCAAAAGCCTGAGGCGATGTCACTTCGTGAATAAGATGCCGATCTATATATAACAAGGATTGACCATCTTCCTCCCCCTCTTTTTCATATACTATATGACTGTCCCAGATCTTCTCAAATATTGTCTTTGGCTGCAAGCTGACTAGAGAAAAAATATCTCATAAGAGGAATATAAACAAACAGACAGGTGGACAGAGGTAGATAGTTTTAAATCAGGTGGCTTCACTCAATTTCATAAATGTACCCTCACGACAAGAGATATCCTGATTATATTGCAGACCAGATAAAGAAGGGAACCACCACCTGCGGCCTAATATGCAAAGACGGGGTAGTGCTGGCTGCTGATACTCGCGCAAGTGCAGGCTTCTTTATCGCCGACAGGCATGTGATGAAGATCCAAAGGGTCGACCGTCATCTGGCAATGACTATAGCCGGCGGTGTGGCAGACGCACAGAACCTCGTCGACATCATGCGTTACAATTCCAACCTTTATAGGCTCCAGAATAAGGAGCTGATGCCAATTAAGTCTGCTGCAAGGCTATGCTCAAATGTGCTTTTCAACCAGCGATTCTTCCCCTACTATGTCCAGATAATAATGGCAGGCTGGAAAGAAGAAGAAGGTGGCCAAATCTACAATATCGATCTGTTTGGCTCGATGACGACAGAGAAGTTCATCTCGACTGGCAGTGGCTCTCCTGTTGCATACGGCTATCTAGAATCGGAGTACAAGGATGATATGAGTGTAAATGATGCTTACAAGGTAGCCATGCAAGCGATAGCAGCTGCTATTAGGAGAAATGCAGGAACAGGCGACAGCATCAATGTCGTCATTATCGATAAGGATGGCTACCGCGCGCTGACAAAGGAAGAAAAGGCTGAAGTACGCGTAGTCTTCTAATCAGCGCTTACAATAGCCAATGCTTGCGTTTAAGTCAGAGATTGCATACGCAAGGAAAATCGCATATTCAATGCTATGACTGCCACATCGTCAAATTATAATTAGCAG
>JAICHI010000120.1 GCA_025922735.1 Nitrososphaeraceae archaeon
TGACCAAAGAAAATTCAATGCATGTGTATACAGACTGGGAACGCCGCCGCAACCGCGCATATGCACCTCTTTGCATATGTTTTTCCATGTAGCTGAGGATTAGCAGTTTTGTACTGGTTCGGTCTCTAATTTTACATCTATTTCTTATGTGATATTCTGACAATGAACGACAGCTGTCATAAGAGGCAGAAGCCTAAACACCGGAAATGGAACGTTCCATTTCAGCAGCACAATGAGCCAAAAGAAGGGAAGAAAGGCATTGTTATCGAAAACGCAAGATATAATGGGTAGAATTAGCATTCAATAGCACAGGGGATGAAGATGTGGTGGCTGTATGATTTACATGATTATGAATACCAATTCTGACCCCTTCTCTTGTTCCTATCTATCACATCCGCAGCCGTCGCTCCCGAGATCATAGGACTTGATATTGTATTTTTTCATGCAATCGGGACAAACGCTCTCCCCAAATGGAATTATTGCATCGCAAAAGGTACATGCCGCTGTTCCTGTACTGCTATTTGTCTTGGATGCTACTACCAACAACATATGGCAGAGAAGAACGAGTTATTAAAGCATGTTGGATAGGCTTATCAGGATTTTCTACAGGTTGGTTCTATCTTGTATTGCGGCTTTACATTCGCAAAATGGCGCATACATTCGCCTAAACGAAAATGCTCAATACAGGGAAAATCATATAGATCTTTCTCCCTTCTAAAAATTCTTCGGTGGCATTGAGAAAGAACAACAGAAGACCCAAATCTTATCGAAACCCTGGGTTCTAAGATAAATGACGTTCACTATTACTGAGGCGCGGCACCTTCAACCTATGGTTATCATACTATGATATTTAGTGATGAGTTCTTGAGGATGAAAAGGGATAATAATAAAAATAAGTATGGCTATGTCTCATAGCTTTATCCTGGAAAATTTGTTATATCTGTGTGACTACCTTATGTCATGAATATAGCCCGTGACTTGCTTTGCATTGCAAAGGGCGAGGTCCTTGAAGACAGTTGGAGTAGACAAGTCTACTCTGTAGATGCAAGCCACTACGAAATCGAACCTGCGGCAGTCGCATGCCCGGTAGATGAGCATGACGTCCAACGATTATGTGAATATAGTTCGTCCAAAAAAATACCGATAACCGCAAGAGGGGCAGGCACAGGACTTCTTGGACAGTCGTTGTCTTATGGCATGATTCTTGATTTTTCAAAGCACATGGATAAGATAATAGACATTGACAACGACTACGTCACAGTCCAACCAGGCATCGTAAAAGCTATTCTGGACAAAGAGCTAAAAAAGAGGAACAAGTTCCTACCACCAGATCCTGCCAGCAGCAACTACTGCACCATAGGCGGTATGATAGCAGACAATTCTAGCGGTATTCACACTTTGGGCTATGGCAGTACTATTTCCTTTATTGAAGAGATCAAAGTCGTGTATTCAGATGGCAAGTTAGGTTTTGCAAGCCCATCCAAATATGACAACAAGATGAAAAAACTTGGCGAACTACTTTGGCCGCATGTTCATGAAATTAGAAATTGCTATCCAGGTGTGAGTAAGAATTCTTGTGGCTACAGGCTGGACGCGGTTCTTGCAGATAACTTTAATCCACAGAAGGTGTTCGCGGCCTCAGAAGGCACACTTGGTGTAATGACTTCTGCAAAACTTCACATTCTAGACATCCCAACATACAGGTCCTTGATGGTGCTGGGCTTTGAAGATCTGCTAAGTGCTGTTTCGGCAGTCCCTGCGATCTTGAAGTTTTCCCCCATCGCGCTTGAAATGTTAGACCGTACCGTTGCACGCTCTAATGATGATAAAACATCCGACACCGGATGCCTGCTAATTATTGAATTTGCAGGAAATAGCAGCAGTAACAAAGTAGAAGGATGTATGAGAGCTTGCAAGCAAGAGCTTGCAGACAGATGCTCTGTAATTGAATACGCTTCAGATGAGCAGAGTATAACGAAGATATGGAGGGCAAGAAAAAATGCACTCAACAGCATCATGAAGCTTACTCTCGGTAATCGAAAACCGCTAGGCTTAATAGAGGATACGGTGGTTCGACCGGATAATCTTGTAGAGCACGCTTGCAACCTTCTGAAGATATACCAAGAAAACAGGCTCGATTATGTAATCTATGGGCACGTAGGTGACGGCAACATGCACACAAGGCCATTGATAGACACTGCCTCAACAAAAGAAGTTGAATTGATACGCGAAATTGCCAATAATGTATTTGCTCAGGTGATAAAGCGAGGAGGTACCATCACCGGCGAGCACGGCGATGGAATTGCTCGAACAGGCTATATCCAAATGATGTATGGCAAGAGGATCACTTCACTCTTCTCAATGGTCAAGAAGCTATTTGATCCTTCATTTACTATGAATCCATGCAAAAAAATTCCGTGCAATGATTTATGAATGGCGTAGCTTGAGCTGCCGTATTTGAAGCATTCCTCAACTGACTTTGCAAGGCTGTGGAAGTACTCGGTCGGCTTTTACGGCGTGTGGATAGCGCACATAGGAAGGCAGATGAAGCTATTTGATCAGCTTGCCGCTCACCCTTTGTCCATAGAAGAACTAATAACAAACACCAAATTGTATCCGCCTGCAATTAGAGCTTGGTGTTCTGCTGCGCAAGCATATCGCCTTATCATCGCAAGGAACGGCAAGTTGCATTTGAAGAAGCAAATGAGGCGCTTGCTTCATGATAGGGCGAGTTCAGAATATCTCGGCGGACAATTCTCATACCTTGCACTGAGGAGTCTTGAGTATCGTGCGTTTGAGGAGCTGTTCAAAACTGGCAAGACTAGAAAAACGAATTCCACCTTGAGCGCAGTCGAGCAGGCGACTGACTGGGACCACTATGCTTTTCTCGCTGCAGCGCAACATCATGAAAAATTAGACCCATTGCTCTCTAAGGGATGTAGGCTCCTTGATGTCGGTTGCGGGACAGGCAGCATGCTTGCCAAGATCCATAAGAAATACCCCAAGTCGAGTTTGGTTGGAGTAGATCCCTCGGACAAAGCAGTTGCAATAGCTCGCCAAACAGCTAATGGCAAACCTATTACCTTAATAATGATGCGAGGCGAATCCATGAAATTTGCAGATGAATTTGATATCGTGTTTCTGGGCGAATCACTCTGCACTATCAAGGAAAAGGAAAGGGTTATATCAAATTGCTGGCGCGCTCTCAAAAAAGATGGCACAATAGTGATAGTTGAGGGACTGCTGCCAGATTCGAAATTTGATAGTACAGAGAGCCAGCTGATAATGGGCATGCAGCTTGACTTTGCGCTACAGGGTCAAAAGTTCATGAATAAAAAGGACATCGTCGTATTGCTTAACAGTAGGTTCTCAAAGATGTACTTTCAAGAGCTTGGCGGTAACGTCTATCTTGTAACTGCAACGAAAAAATGATAATAATCATTATGGCAACTACCCACTATTCTGCACCTATAAACCCTAGCAAGTCAAAGCCTAAGGATTTTTCATTGATCTCTGCTATTGATATGAGATGCCCGTCAGGGTCCTGAACTATAGCGTGCTTACCAAAAGGTTCCTCTTTTGGTCTTTTGAAGAACTTCACCCTCCTTTCTTTGAGCTTTTTTACCGTCGAGTCAAGGTCTGTGACTTCAAACCCCACGAGCGTGCCTGAACCTGTCTTTAGTATCGTTTTCTTCTTTGGGGCCGGGTGGAGGGCTAGCACAGTATCATTATTGAAGAATTCTGTCCAATCCTTAGAGCGCGTCTTGATCGGGAGCTCAAGCGTCTCACTATAAAACTTGATGGATTTTTCCATATTTGAAACTAGCAGGATTACTGCTCCAACTTTTCTAAATGGCAAACATGCGCACCTATGTTACCACAGTTCAGCATGGTAAATTATGAACCTATCGCCACGCTTGGCAAGCATTTTAAAGCCAAATGATGTACCACACGATAGAATTCTTAAAAAGCGGGGTTGTAATCAAAATACTGGTTAGATTATGCAAGCATTTTGTATCTATCAACAGTCCTGAATATTGAATCGATATCTTTGACAGTATTTCTTTTAAGGGATATAGATGATAGGTCTGTATGGTTACCCCTACTATCCCTTCGGATGAGACTAACACTGCTAATGCTAGCAGAGTTAGAGGGAACACTTCAACAACCGATACTACTGCGGGCATGACACCATCAGTTGACGCGCAACATACAGCAGAAACAATTAGAAGTATTGCACGGAGAATAAGAGAAGAATCAATCAGGATGAGAGAGTTAGTACATGCTATACACCAGAGCGGAGCAGTCGATGAACTCGTTGATTCATTTAGAGAGGCATCACTAGCAACACGTGATACTGCAAAAGAAATTAATGACGCCGCTCGGGCTCTAAGGGACCGCGGTGCAATCAGAGAGACTGCTGTTGCAATAGACGAGACGGCTAAAGCAGCACAGGAAACGGCTGAAACCGTTAGAGTTGCTGCAAAAGAAGTCGAAGAAGCTGCACCCATTACCTCAGAGACAGTAAGAAAGACCGGAAGGAGACTTCGAAGGTCGCCAAGGTCAACTAGCACCTCCCTAGAAGAAGGAACAACAACAAGCTAATAGGAGAAGCGAGGCAATTGAAGTTGCGTAGACTGCTCGATGCATAAGGTTGTAGTGGAAATGGCAATAAAGACGCCAAAAACAAAATTCATATCAATGTGGATAATCCCACTAGCTTTTCTGTTACCATCCATTCTTCTTACGTTGTCTTTCTGGCGGCGGATAAGCAAATACAGGCGGTACAAGAAGCCACAGTATTACGATCACGACA
>JAICHI010000121.1 GCA_025922735.1 Nitrososphaeraceae archaeon
GTCTACATGCTTGGCAAGAACGCACATGCTGAAGTCGTATCAGTGGCATTTGCAGGGAAGGACCAGCACCAAGATGCAGGAGCGAAGGCAGTTCACCTTGCGCCAAACACTACCTCTAGAATAACTAGCAAGTCGGTGAGTAAGGATTCTGGCAGGACAACTTACAGGGGATTGCTGCACGTTGCAAAGGGTGCGACAGGTGTCAAGTCAAACGTAAGGTGTGATGCACTACTGCTGGACGAGCGCTCTAGAACTGACACGTATCCATATATTGAGGTCAACGAGGACGACGCGACTATTACTCACGAAGCAACAGTAGGCAAGATAGGTGAGGACCAAATAATCTACTTGATGAGTAGAGGATATTCAGAGTCAGACGCGCTCTCACTGATCATCGGTGGGTTCATGGAGCCATTCACAAAGGAGCTTCCAATGGAGTACGCAGTAGAGCTTAACAGGCTAGTCAAGATGGAAATGGAAGGCTCAGTCGGTTAAGCCTCTCCCAACCACTCTACCTTATATCTTTCGTGATCCCAAAATGGCGACTACTACTCTGTCCTCAATTAACAGTGGACATATTGACTTGTTAGCGGCTCAAGAGCCCAACTGGCTTGCTTCAATACGCAAACAGGCCTTCTTACAGTATCAATCACTGCCCGCCGAAGTCTCGCCGCTCTACTCCAAGTATTCAGATGTCAACAAGATAAAGCCAGAAAGCATCCATTTTACCGCGCAGACGGCAAGGCCTGCTGCGCTCGGCAAAGACCTCTCTGACAGGCTAAAAGAGCTCGAGCAGGAAACAGGAATTCTTCAAGTAGGTCAAGAAATACATAAGATCTTCCTCCGAGATAGTGTTGCCAAGCAGGGTGTCATCCTATCTAGTATCAAGGACGCGCTGAATAAGCACGGTGACCTAATCAGGTCGCACATGGCTGCAAATCAGCCGAATTATCTGGAGGACAAATTCCTTGCACTTGAAGGGTCAGCTTTCCAATCCGGCATTTTCATTTATATCCCGAGAAACGTCATGCTTGAAGAGCCTATAAGGATAATCACTTCTCTTGCAGACGATGGCACTTCGCTGATATCAAGAAACATCGTCGTCGCAGATATCGGCTCAAAAGCAACGGTTGTGCAGGAGATTTATGCACCGGGCTCATCAGGTAAACAAGACGTACAGCAGGGGTATTTCGAATTAGTCGAGACTCATGTTAATCCAAATGCACATCTGGAATTGGTGACTCTACAGGCAATGGGTCATGATAGTATCAATGTTTCAAACAGGAAGGCATTCGTTGAAAGGGATGCTAAGATGTCTTGGTATATTGGCATGTTTGGGTCATTGCTTTCACGTTATAAGACAGACAGCGTCATGAAGGGGCCTGGTGCCTCTTCAGAGGATGTTGAGATAGTGTTTGGCATAGGCAACCAATCCTTTGACGTCACATCCAACCTTGTCCACTCTGGACCTCACACTAGAGGAAGAGTGCTTGTCAAATCAGTGCTCAAAGACCATTCAAAGTCATTGTTCAAGGGCATGATCAAGATAGACAAGCAGGGGAGAGGCACGGAATCATACCTAGCAGGGCATGCAATCCTTCTTGACAGAGGAGCCAAGTCCGATGCAATACCTGGCCTTGAAATAGAAACTAATGAAGTTAAAGCCACGCACTCCGCCTCTGTCGCCCAGATGGATGAAAACCAGATCTACTATCTAATGACAAGAGGCCTTAGCAGGGAAGGTGCCAAGCGTGAAATTGTATCTGGCTTTCTTGAGCCGCTTTCGAGAAAGATGGGGCCGACGATCAGAGCATGGATCAATTATCTTATTGAGAACAAGTGGCAGGGTAAGCAATTAATGCTCAGGGCAGACGAGGCAATGGAGCAGATACTGGAAGTTGAAAAGTCCCGCTACCGCGAAACCCAAGACCTCTTTGAAAAGCACTATAAGTATAGGTAGCTGGATGGTTATGTCGGAAGAAGAAAAATGGGTAGAGGTATGCAATGTAAAGTCGCTCAAAAATGGCGAGATGCTAGATTTTGATCAGGGCAGCAAAAAAATTCTAGTCGCCAAAGTAGGTGGTAATGTGTATGCCACCGACAGAATATGTACACATGCCTACGCCGATTTGTCTACAGGAATTATGAACGAGGAGGAAAATACAGTTACGTGTCCATTACACCTATCTGCGTTCAAGCTTGACACCGGGAGTCCGCAGAACCTGCCTGCTGAAGAGCCAATTAAAACTTACAAGGTTAAAATACAGGACAACTCAATTTACATCAAGCTGGATTAGCGAAATGATGCAAAAAGGTGCTCTCAATATTGAAAAAATAAGAGAGGACTTTCCTATCCTCAAGCGTAAGGTTAGCGGAGGCAAGTCACTTGTCTACCTTGACAACGCTGCCACTACACAAAAACCTCTTGCAGTGATTAATGCCATCCACGACTACTACATGAATTACAATTCCAACATTCACCGTGCAGTGCACCAGCTTGCAGAAGAGGCTACACTTGAGTTTGAAAAGACAAGAGAGAAGGTGGCAGAGTTCATCAATGCCAGATCGACTGAAGAGATCGTTTTTACTCGTAACGCCACTGAAGCCATAAACCTTGTCGCCTACTCGTGGGGCAGGACCAATGTTAAAAAGGAAGATAGGATAGTCATCACGGAATTAGAGCATCATAGCAACATTGTGCCGTGGCAGATACTGACCTCTGAAAAAGGAGCCAAGCTGGATTACGTGGGAACTGATGACAACGGTTACCTAAAGCTTCAGGAATACATGAATTATCTTGAGAGCAGCAAGAAGAAGAAAGTAAAACTTGTATCAGTATCACATATGTCAAACGTACTTGGCACCATCGTTCCAGTAAATGACATGATCAAGATGTCGCATGAAAAAGGTATCCCTGTTTTGATCGACGCTGCGCAATCAGTTCCGCACATGCCTGTGGATGTCCAAAAGATGGATTGCGATTTTATGGCTTTCTCAGCGCATAAAATGCTTGGGCCGACAGGCGTCGGCATATTGTACGTGAAGAAAGAGATCCTTGAAAAGATGCCGCCCTTTATAGGCGGAGGCGACATGATAAAGGAGGTTCACAAGTACGAGACAAGGTACAACGACCTTCCCTACAAATTTGAGGGTGGAACTCCCAATATTGCTGATGTCATTGGTTTTTCTGCTGCAATTGACTATCTGAACAAGCTTGGCATGGACAAAGTCAGAGAGCATGAAGTGGAGCTAACAGAGTATGCACTTGACATAATTACTAAAGTCAAAGGGGTAACGCTCTACGGTCCACGCAACACAAAGGACAGGGGCGGTGTGATATCGTTTAACATTGGCGACATCCATCCGCACGACTTGGCCACTATCATGAATGATCATGGTGTAGCAATAAGATCAGGTCATCACTGTGCGCAGGTGCTCATGGAGAGGCTTGACGTTGCGGCAACATCTAGGGCAAGTTTTTATATCTACAATACAAAGGAGGAAATCGATATCTTTGTTAGCGCGCTTGGGGAAGCAAGGAGGCTATTTAAGATTTGAGTGACGATATTTATCGTGAAATAATTCTGGATCACTATCGCAACCCTCGCAACAAGGGTAAGCTGCTGGACGCAGACGTTAGCATTCATGACAGCAACCCTCTATGCGGTGACGAGATTGACATTCATCTTAAGGTTCATGGCGACAAAGTAAAAGACATCAAGTTTGAGGGAAGGGGCTGTGCGATCAGCCAAGCAAGCGCTTCAATGCTAACTGAGATGATTATGGGCAAGCCGCTGACTTCTGTCAAGGATCTGACTAAAGATGATATCTTGGAAAATATTGGGCTCCTCAACTTAGGCCCAGCAAGGATAAAATGCGCTCTGTTATCGCTCAAAGTGCTCAAGCTGGGTATGGTGAAATACTATACAGACAGAGACCCTGATTCTGCCAAAAAGCTAGAGACCGACTCAACTAGCCTCTAGATCCATCAGCGTCTAAGGAAGGGGAAACGCACCTAAACCTTCAGTTGAAATGCAGAGAAACACGCCGCGAGATTAACAAATTTTGCTCTGTACTTTGTATATATATCAGATAATTGAAGTCACAGATTAAGCTCCTTTGCAATGCTAGTATCATCATTGAACGTTAGAACATATGCATATATCATCTGTGAAATAAAAAGTTCAATTTCTTGCAAGCACCCGATTTGTATCCAAGATCATACTATTGTGCAATATGGTTTTATATCGGTTCTTTGGTATTCTAGCACAACAAGTTCATGTCCGCAGACAATTCATCGCAGAAACCGAAAAGTAATATTGCATATGCCACAATTAGAATGCCCGATGGAAAAGAGCATGAAATTCCTTTAGCTCCAAAAACCTTCAGCTCAGGACGTGAGGGCTACTATTCACAAGTTCCTTCATTTGTTTATGAAAATGAAGTATATGGCGGACAGATCCAAATTTGGAAAAAAGGTGAAAAAGGTCAAAAATCCTGAATTTAACTGTAAATTAGGCAATGCTTCTTTGTCGCCAAAATCATACAGTTAGAAATTCTTTGCATATCATTGCTCAGGTAATTTTGCAGATATGATGAAAAAATCTCGATCCATAATAATAATCATCGTTAGATCTTGATAATATAGATTTAGGCAGTTTTTAAGCTCCCAATTATATACCATATTGTCGGATCAGTTAGTAGCATGAGCAATTCAGAACCTCAACCCAAGGACGAGGAAGAAAAAAACAAGGATGACGCAGTACTACCGCAGATCGGCGAA
>JAICHI010000122.1 GCA_025922735.1 Nitrososphaeraceae archaeon
GTCATTGATACTGCTGGAACATTCCTAGCACAGGGTGGGAGGAGATTCTTACCACTAACTGACCAGCAGAGCGGAATATTACTTGGCATATCCTCGATAATTCTATTCTTCTTGTCATTTGGAATTGGGTATAGACAAAAGACAAGAATAACAACAGTATTGCTGATAGCGGGTGGGCTAATCCTTGCAGTTTCTAAATTGATAGAACCAACAATGGGTTTGAATCTATTCTTGGCTCTTGCACTTCCATATCTCTACGTATCATTAATTGTAGTTGGTTTTATCCTGACTGGATTAGGTTTGTTGAGGGTCATAAGGAGACAGTGACGGTAACTACACTAGTTTGACATCCTGATTCAACAACAATCCTGTTGTAAACCAGTTAAACCTTGAATTCTTCGTATCTCATAGATTTTGCATTTTACTAATTAAATCATTCCACGGAGGTAACCAACCAGAGTATTAGAAAATCAAACAATCTGAAAAGATGCTAATCAGAAATACAACATAGTTTGATTTAAGCATACTGAAAAGGAGTTCTATCAAACACTACGGCGATGACAAGCATTCTATCAGTATGTCGGTCCGTGGGCGATTTTATCAAAGCGATGGCGATAAGATTCGGCATTGAGGTATAATGTCTTACATCAAACGCATATCTAGCATATTGAGCATACAGAATATGTTATGTCTAAAGCCGACCTTTTTGAGAGGCTGGATAAAGCGTCAGAGATAACACTCAGTGTTAAGGGTAGAAAATCGGCCAGGGATATCCCTCGTCCAGTCTGGTTTGTGCATGAAAGCAACACTCTGTATTTGCTGCCAAATTACGGCTCTGACACTAACTGGTACAAGAACTTCCTAGCCAATCCAACGCTGAAAATTTCTGTAAGTGGCAGTGAAGAAATACCCGCAAGAGGCGCAGCAATAACAGACAGTGGTAGAGTTAAAGATGTTTTGAGCAAATTTAGCTCCAAATATGGGGATGTAAGAAAGTATTATCCGAAGCCTGATGTAGCCGTTCAAGTCCCGCTCTGACAACTCTTGATAGGGACTGCCTACTTGTGGCGCGATCTGCGCGAGCAGTAACGAGTGGTCAAGCCGCTGTATCGGTTACTTAGATTTAAGAGAAGCCATATCAATGGAGAAGCGATACTTCACATCGGACTTGAGCAGTCTGTCATAAGCCTCGTTGACCTTCTGGATGGGGATGACTTCTACATCGGCGGTGATGTCATGTTTGCTACAAAAGTCGAGCATTTCCTGTGTCTCGGCAATGCCTCCGATGGGCGAGCCAGAGAGGCTGCGACGCCCCAACAAGAGACCAAAGGCGGAGACGACAAGAGGTTTCGGCGGTGCGCCGACAAGGGTTATGTTGCCGTCGCGGCGAAGGAGCTGGATGTAGGCGTTAATGTCGTGTTCGGCAGAGACAGCGTCGAGGATGAAGTCAAAGCTGCTGGCGTGCTGCTTCATCTGGTCAGCATCACGGGAAATAACAACGTCGTCAGCGCCTAGGCGAAGCGCGTCTTCCTTCTTGTTAGGCGAAGTGGTAAAGACAACGACGTGCGCTCCAAGCGCATGAGCAAACTTCACAGCCATGTGACCTAGTCCGCCTAGACCGACTACGCCAACCTTCTTGCCTTTGGTGACACCCCAGTGGCGCAAAGGAGAGTACGTTGTAATTCCTGCGCACAGCAAAGGCGCGGCTCCGGCGAGATTGAGGTTAGGAGGAACCTGTAGGACAAAGTGTTCTTTGACGACTATACTATCGGAATAGCCTCCATATGTGACGCTTCCGAGGTGCCGGTCCGGGGAGTTGTAGGTGCCTGTCATATTCGGGCAGAACTGCTCAACGGCAGCCTGGCACTCGGGACAGGAGCCGTCGGAGTCAACCATGCAGCCTACCGCGGCGAGGTCGCCGGGTTTGAACTTGGTGACTGCTGAGCCGACCTTGGTGACACGACCAACGATCTCATGTCCGGGGACACATGGATAGACAGTGCCACCCCACTCGTTACGTACTGTATGAAGGTCTGAGTGGCAGATACCGCAGAAAAGGATTTCTATCTGGACGTCGTGTTCACTTGGCTCACGGCGCGGGATAGTAATGGGAGCAAGTGGCAATGTCGCATTGGCAGCGGAGTAAGCCTTAGCGTTATATTGACGACGTGATTCAGAGCTAAATTGTGTTGTTGACGACACAACAGTCTGCGTGGGTATGATACAATTTAGGAATTTGAGGATAGTATTAGCTTGTTTCTCTTCAGTTATCTCTTATAGTTTATGGCGCTCGTCAAGGACTTCATTTATCAGGAGAGCTTTAAAGGTCAGCCGCTAGTGTCTTCTAGCCCTCTCCTTCCATTGTTACAGCTACCATGTTATCAGTGACAGTGTATTCAACTTTTTTAGTTGATATAAGTTCAAAACCTGCTTGTAGCCTGAGTACGTCACAAATCTTGCATTTCTGCAATTAAATCATATTCTATCAAGCGCACAAGTTCGTTTAGCTTGGCTATGCGCTCGCCTCCCAACACGCCCGATTTTAGCATCTTAGAGCTTGTGGCGATAGCGATGTGAGAAATGTGCGAATCGGTCGACTCGCCGGACCTGTGTGATGTTATTATCTTGATGTTGTTCTTTTTGCATTCCTTAGCAAAGTCTAGTGCCTCGTACAGGCTGCCTGCCTGATTGACTTTAAGTATTGCGCCGCTGCATGCTCCATACTTGACTGCTTCTCTTAGCCTGCCGGCATTTGTTACGAGCATGTCGTCCCCTGTAATCAGCGTGTTGGGGTTTTTTTTATTCAAAACTGCCATACTTTCAAAATCGCCCTCATGCATCGGATCTTCCGCATAGATTAGCTTATAGTCATGAATAAGCCTGTTTGCAAACTCGATCTGTTCGCCTGTATCCCGTTTGATGCCTTGACGTGCATAGTCGTATAGCTGCTTCTCTTCGTTCCAGAATGACGAACTAGCAAAGTCGATACCTATTGCCATGTCCTTGCCAAGTGTATAGCCGCAGTTTCTGACCGCCTTTTCTATGATTTCAAGCGCTTGGTCATTGTTCACATTTGGAGCCCAGGCTCCCTCATCGCCCTTGCCGTAGGTAAAGCGCTTATCTAGAGATTCTATCACGTTGCGCGTCTCACGGTGAAGCTTGAAGTTCATCTCAAGCGCATCGATGATATTCTCTGCACCCATTGGGCAGGCAAGGATTTCCTGGATGTCAGGAGTACCCGGCCCAGCATGTGCGCCGCCACCTAAGATGTTGCCAAGCGGAAACGGGAACTTGTATGGCTTGCTTGGTTTTAGCAATTTGAAAAGCGGAACGCCGAGGGAATTTGCGGCCGAGTCAACAGCTGCAATGCTGAGTGCATAAGCTACAGACCCTCCGATCTTACTATAGTTGTCAGTCTTGTCTATCGACCTTAACACATCATATACTGCCTGCAGGTCCTCTGCCTGCAAGCCTAGAAACCTGTTGATGTTGGCATTCAGCATAGAAAGGGCTTCTTCGGGCTTGTTTTCTGGAAAGCTCTGGGCCTCAAACTTGCCTACAGATGCGCCGGAGGGTGCGCACGCCCTACCGATAAATTTGCCGTCAGTTACAACGTCAATTTCAATAGTCTTGCTTCCTCTGCTGTTGAAAACTATTCTACCACGAATTGAGGAGATAGAAGGCATAAGAGGTTTTCAATATTGACATAATTTATTATTATTTGTTTAAGATTATTCTATATCAGACTGGATCTCAAACATGCGCCTTCTGAGCGCTTCATAATAGGGAATAATCTGGTAAATAGTGTCGACATTTGAAATGAACATCCTTCTGCAACAGTAGCGTTTCACTCCTAGAGAGTCCATGACCTTTGATGGGTCCTCGCCAGTCCTGACACGGTTTGAATACTCCGCATGCTTGTCTGCAATAAGCCCGCCACAGGTAAAACATCTTACTGGAATGAGCATCTCTCGTACATTTGTCAGTGATTTTAAGCATTATAAAAACCCTTACCGTTTACACAAGTGTTAGAGATTTTCTAGAAGTGCAGAGATGTCTGTCTGCATTATCTACCCGGGGACTTAATTTTTGGCATCTAAAAATGATTATTATTGTTTTTTACTTCTTTTTGGTTATGCCTTTACCTTGGTATAGGACGTATCCATATTGGATCCAGAATCAATTGCACAAGATTTCCTTTATGTAATTTCGGTTGGACTCTGGATAAACAAACAAAAATAAAGAGAATAGATGATGGTATTCAGCCAGGTACGCGGAAACCGATCTGAAACTCTGTGTTTACTCGACGCTATTTGCTGTAGAATTGTCAACTAACATCTGCGTTCCTGTTAGTGGTATTGAATCGATAGTGCTGCCTTTACATGATGGACAGACTTTGTCTAACCTTCCATCTAAAGATGATGCACACCAAAAGCAGTAGCTACACAGAGCAAATTGAACTTGCTTTGAGATCCTGCCAACATTTGTTACTGGATCACGATCTGCTATTATGGTTGTTGTAGTTGTCATTGTTTTCAATTACACCTCGCCTAAATTTCACAAACTAGTGTTCAGTGATTATAGACAGTTGTCGGCATTCAAAGAGAATTATAAATATATATATTTTTCCATAAGTTGCTCTCAGGCATTGATTTCGGATACCTGTCTACATAGTCAAACAAAAACACCAATCAAACATCTAGGTCGAATATGAACAGTTCAAAGTTCCAGCACTATTGAGAAGATATGTGAATTCTCCTCAACTTTCCGGAGTA
>JAICHI010000123.1 GCA_025922735.1 Nitrososphaeraceae archaeon
AACATCAGGAATTTCGTTTTTATTGATAAATACTATAACAAATACAGTATAAGCAATGAGAAGGACGGCTCCCTCGAGTTATGACTAAGTCGTTCATATTGATAGAGGTGGATGAAGATCTAAAGGAAGTGGTTAAGGAGGCTATCAGAAGACATCCTGCTGTTTCCTGGGTTTATACAGTCATTGACGCCGGTGATGAGGAAAGCGTCAACTACGACATAGTTGTAAAGGTTGTAGCAGACACAAGAAGAGACCTTGATGAGGCAGAGTCTGAAATACGAACTCGTAAAGAAGTTAGGTCCACACTTACTCTGGAGGTTATGGAAAAGGAAGATACAGCGATGAGGAGCAAGAACAAGTCTTTGCAAATCTGATTGAATTGTTTTTTTCAAAGAACTTTTCGGATTGAAGTGCATATGACTATAAATATATGCTGTGATCTCCTGTTGAGCACCGCAAATACGTCATGAGTGAAAAAATATGCAGGGATTAGCTGAGCGTTCCTTACTACAACCTCTTGGCTCTATGTTCAGACTTATCCTTCCTCAAACGCAAAAATAAATTGTGTTGTATAGGCATAGTGTAAGCACATCAAAATGAGCGCTAGGCGATGCACAGAGACATAGCGAGCCAAGTTTCTATCAAAGTTGTTGGCAGTCGAACGCATAAAGGACCAAGACAAAGTGAATATGGCCACCCTATATACGCATTATAGCAAAGGGGTATGTAACGGAGGATCTCGCTAAAGGGGCCTATGTCACTAGTGTTGCAAGCATAAAGAAAAAATTTGTGAGCAGCAAACATTCTACCATGGCTTCTTCTGAAGATAATGTCAGCAGCAGAATTAAGACTGGCGCTTCTCTTCTAGCAAACGGAGGAA
Organism: Nitrososphaeraceae archaeon; assembly: GCA_025922735.1. Classification (GTDB taxonomy): domain Archaea; phylum Thermoproteota; class Nitrososphaeria; order Nitrososphaerales; family Nitrososphaeraceae; genus Nitrososphaera. Next base: position 881 of record JAICHI010000123.1, read on the forward strand.
CGCTTACAAGTGTGCCATGTCCTAAATGCAGCGGAGTCCAAGTGCGTCTTGGAGAGAAGATTACTTGCATCAATTGTGGCAACGAGGTAAATACAGCAGCAGCAGGTAGCCAGCCCAACGCAGAGCGAGACAAGGCAGCTCCAGCACGAGCGTCGTCAGTATTGACATCGGCGGCATCTCTAATTGAAGAAAAGATCGCGCTAATCGCATCAGAAATAAGGGCTGAGAATGACATTTCAATTCAAAGGCAAAAGGCGGAACTACTCGAGAAATATCTTACAATTTTGGAAAAGACTAAGAGTCTTATTGGATGACCAGCGGAATGTATTTAAGAGTATGGGCACAAGTTGCTACCGATGAGCAGTAAGAAAAAGAATGCTCCCCTTCCTGCTTCAAGCGCGGGTCTTCTGAGGTTTTTTGAAGACGAGACAAGAGGCGTCAAGATCAGGCCGGAGATTGTTATGGGGATAACTGGTGCTATGATCGGAGCATCAATCATGATAAGAATTCTGTTCCCTGTCGGTTGAAGATGGATGATGCTTGCACCCCGGCGTGACCATGTATCGAACATTCACAGGCACTGGACTGTTACCAGAATAAATCCTTCCTCCTCTAGAGTATCGTATACCATCTGGATTGCATGCGCCGTAATCATTGTTGTTGTATCGCACGTTTACAATCTTCAGGCAGGCATCGAAAGCCTTGTGGTCTACCTTCCACTAAGTCTAGTAGCCCTTCTAGCGTCTCATTTCCTTGACTATATTGCTCTCCGGGGTACTCCAGTACGCAAATTCTCGAAAATTGCACACGTGTCTGCATTTGCTAATGTATTTTGGTCACTCACTATTCTTTTGGGAATTGCCGCAGATTTTGTGTTTTCGAAGTCTCCTCCATCACTTGACTATGTCATCGCAGGCATGCTGCTTGCAGTGGGATTCAGGATAGGACTGTTCATTTCAGTATTTGGAGCTAGTACAGCTCGGGGAATATTAGTGTCATTCATACAGCCTCTCATCTTTTTCTTTGCATTCATGCCCCCATCCTCATACCATTCTATTGCGACGCAAAGTTACGCAGGCTTTGCATTTGGTGCCCTACTTCTAGCAATTGTCATAGTGTGGACCGTCATCGCAGACAGAGCGGGAAGGCCGGGGGTAAAGAGCACTTTTGGACTTTTCCGTGCTTTTCTTGTAGCTTGGTCAGAAAACAGAGTAGACATGATCGAAGAGCTAATTGAAGCAAGAGCTCACGAAAATGTTATAACAACAAAAGTCATTCGATTCTCTTTTGCAGGCGACCAGGCGGTCATAATCTTGCCGGAGGTACATCCTGGACCTTTTAGTATGGTAGGGGGGAGTAATCTTCCCTTTCTTCTTTACGAAAGATTCTCAAAGAGGGCACTGGTTATGCACAGCGTCTCAGACCACTCGCTCAACATTCCTTCCAAGAAGGAAGTAGAAAAATATATCAAAGATTTAGGACAAATGACCACAACGGAAAAGGGGGATTCATGTAGCGCGCCCGTGCAAGTAAAGATAAACAATTCTACTTCAACTGGTATCGCATTTGGCAATACTGCAATGGTCATGCTGTCGCTTGCCCCCACAGGCATGGAAGACATTCCTAGGAGCGTGAGCAGCGAGCTTGAATCCTTTGGGGCGGCCATTGGATTTCCTGACGTTTTGGTGGTTGACTGCCATAATGCAATGGGCAGACACCTTAGCGATTCTGATAGAAAGGATCTGATTGCATCTGCAAAACAATGTTTGGACCAATTGAAAAAGCAACCCCAAAAGCATTTCAGGGTAGGCTTTGCCAGCTTAGACGATATCGATGACAGGATAGACCGAACAGAAGAGTTGGGGCAAGGCGGGCTTGCTGTACTAGTCATAAATGTGGATAACAAAAACTACGCCATAGGATGGGCAGACTCAAACAACATGCAGAACACAGTGCGTAACTACATTGTCTCCAAAATGAACGGTGACGCTACCATGCTGGAGATATGCAGTTCTGATACGCACTCAACCTCAGGCAAGAGGACAAGAGTAGGATATTTTGCCCTTGGAACTACTACTAGTCCGGACAAAATTGCTGCAGTGTATAATCAGCTTTGCTCCAAGGCAATCGAGATGGCTGCTGGATCTGCATTTGAGCTTGCTTGTGCCCAATCAGCCATCAAGGTAATGGGCAAAAAGCAGTTTGAGGATTACTCTACCGCGCTTGACAGATCATTGAATGTAACAAAAATCTTTGTTGCAATTACCGTTGCAAGCTTTATTGCAATGCTAGCCTTAGCTTAGCTGCCTGAGGCGGATGATGCTATTACATACATTTCTGGCAAAAAACCTTTTACATCCATAATAAAAGATCTGAACTTGTGTATTGGCACAAGTGGAATTGCGCCGATAAACCTTACCGACTCAGCATGCAGTGTCAGCATGACGGGGACGACCTGAGATATCGTTTCATCATACTTGATTAGCCGCTCAGCTCTTGCTGCCTGCTTTTGAGAAAAATTTGATATCGATGAGAGGTTACTTCGTTTCCAGTGCTTGCAGTCAACTGCAATTGTAAACCCGTCTGAACTGGTTCCAACGACATCAATTTCCATTCGGGGTTTAGCAAATCTAACATTGCTTCGAGTGCGGTACCCAAAAGATCTGAGAAGATCGGATGCGAGCTTCTCAAAGTCCTTCCAGGAAAGGTATGTTGATACCTGCTCGATGTCACCTCTCATCTCAAGTGCAAGCACTGCTGCATGGATCCTGTCAGATCCTGAAAATTTAACACTGTTTTTAGAAACAGAACCGATGTTGTTAACTTCTAGATAATTAAGAGCACTTTTTGCAACTGACTTACTAGAGATCCCACAAGCCTCCTGGAAGCTATCGAGGGTCATGACCTTCTCCGGTTCGATAGCTGCAAGTAGCTTGACTAGCAGATCAGCATGCATATAGAGTATATCTACCGAATCGGTACATCCTGATATATTTAAGCCCTGCAACTAATAGCAGAGAGTTCACCAGCTCTGCTGTTTTTTTCGTTCGACATAGCGATGCGGAGCCGTTTCGTCGGGTTCCTTCAAGCAGTTTCCCTATCCTCTTGAGTACTAGACTGCTCACAGATGCAGCAGCAGCCATGCTTTGGAGCGAAGTGCAGGATGACTATGGGTGTTGAAAAAATACTGCTTCTCGGCCCCCAACTCTAATGGCCAGACACCAGCATGTGGATATCCCTTATGCAAAAAGGAAGAGCCGTGTTAGCAGCCTTGCTAAAGCCATCTTCTTTTTTAGACTAAAGTTTTGACTTAATAAATTCTAGGCTCTTGGCAGTTACATTTTCTTCCTTTATGAGATGTAATGCATCTTCTGGAGTATCAATATCATACATGAGACTCTTTGAAAGTAAGGGCTTTACTGGAATGCCAAGTTTGATGGCTGTCCTGACATGCATGTTGTAACTGTCAGTTTCATAGAAAGTACCAATTACGGAAGGGGGCTTTCTTAAGAGCATATTTGTACCATCGTAGCGAACTGAAGGGCAAATCACTATGCACGTGCTCTCTTTTTCAGCGAGCTCACATGCTTTCGAAATGACGATTGAATCAAGAAGCGGCAAATCATGCGGAATAACTATGGTCGCATCTGCAGCTTCCTTCTCAATACAATAGCCATCAGCCAACGCAACTGCTGAGTTGACACCATTCTCCTTTTCTTCAGGCAGAAATTTTGCTCCATGCTTTGTCGCTATTTCATCTGCACGCTTGTCTGCTGATACTATGATCACTTGTGTGAGCGGGGGGGCGACGGAAAGAATTTGCAGAGTATCTTCTAGCATTAGGGATGAAAGGCGTATGCGATCCTCCGTATCTAGCATCGATGACAGTCGC
>JAICHI010000124.1 GCA_025922735.1 Nitrososphaeraceae archaeon
CATCAGACAATCTTGGTAAGGGCTTTGACATCGAGCTGACAAAGATCCATACAAGAGAAAGTCACATGATGCCAAACGAGCTCATGATATCGGAGTCACAGGAGCGCATGCTCTTCATTACTGACAAACCAAAACTGTCAATATTGCAGTCGATTCTTGATAAATACGGAATCAAATATTCTATCATTGGCACTGTCCAAGAGCACCAAGACCTTATCGTCAGGCATTCAGGCAAGGTCATTATGCAAATGCCTTCGCATTTGGTTGCCCATGCGCCCCTTGCAGATAGGCCGGCGAAGCGACCTAGTTACATAGGCAAGCTTAAAAGGGTTAAGCGACCGCTCCAGCCCTCAAACCTTGGGAAGGTCTTGCTATCGCTCTTGGCAAATCCTACAATAGCAAGTAAGCGGTGGGTCTACCAACAATACGATCACGAAGTGGGAATAAGAACAGTGATCAAGCCGGGGGCAGGTGACGCAACAGTAATGAGGCTTGACAATGGCAAGTTTGTAGCAGTTAAGCTCGATGGCAACTCAAAGCACTGTTATCTTGACCCATACCAAGGAACACTTGGTGTTCTCTCAGAAGGATTTAGAAATATCGTCTGCACAGGCGCTGAACCTATTGGAGTAGTAGACCACCTGCAGTTTGCAAGTCCGGAAGACCCAGAGATTTACTGGACGTTTATTCAGACGGTAAATGCCATAATATCCTATTGCAGGTTCATGGAAATTCCAGTGGTCGGTGGCAAGGTAAGCTTTTACAATGAAACTGCAAAGGGTCCGATCAAGCCGTCTCCTGTCATAGGCACGCTTGGCCTAGTCGAAAGTGAATCGTCTCTCACTCAAATGGCATTCTCAGCGAACGAATCAATCTTTATCGTTGGGCATACCCAGCCAGAAATGGGCGGTTCTGAATACTATGAATATTTTCATAGAATAACAGGCGGGACTGTTCCACAGGTTGATTTGAAAGTGGATAGGCAGAATAGGGCTGCCATACTGAACCTCATAAGAACAGGCCTGGTAAGCTGCGCCCATGATTGCTCAAAAGGCGGCATTGCAGTTGCACTTGCTGAAATGGCGATAGCTGGGTCGATCGGCTTCAAAGTTCAGCTTGACTCTATTCCAAACTCTTGCAAACAGATTGACGAACTCCTATTCTCTGAGACACAGTCTCGCTATATCATCGCCACAAAGGATCCAGAGAATGTCCACAAAGTGCTATCGGCTAAAGGGGTGAGGTTTGCAGAGTTCGGCAAAACTATTCCTACTAACATTGAGTTTATCAAGGGAAAGAGAGACATGATCAGGCTGTCTTTGAAGCAGTTGCAGTCAAATTTTTACTTGCTTGAAAGAATACTGCAGTCATGAAGAAGATATATTTTTAATAGCTTAATGCTCAATTTACTATATCTTGGGGTGGAGATGTTGGTTCATGAAAACTGCGGCGTAATTGGGATCTTTTCTCTTGATGGACATAATGTCATACCTTTTGTTATAGACTCGTTACGAGCTCTACAACATCGCGGGCAGGAAGCATGGGGCATTGCAGTTCCCGGCAAACCTCCATTCAGAACGCTTGGACTCGTCTCTTCTGCGGCCTCAGACTTCCCAATGGTGACCAAAAAATACAAGTCGCACACGGCCATCGGACACGTCCGCTATTCCACCCTTGGCAAGAGCACAATTGAAAACGCTCAACCTCTCAGAGTAAAAGATCTCTGTGTTGCACATAACGGTACAATTGCCAATGTCGAAGAGCTGTCAGGAATGGTCGGCGGTTGCACTTTTACCCCCCAAACAATGAGCGACACTCTTGTCGCGGCTCAGCGCCTTGTCATGCACTTAGCTGACAAGGAGGACATGGCAGAGGCGATGCATATTTTGAAAGGAGAAATGGTCGGCTCCTTCTGCTTTACATTTCTGACTGACGAGGGTTCGGTGTACGCAGCCCGAGATACACGTGGTTTCCGTCCTCTAGTTCTTGGATATCATAGAGAAACCAATACTTACATTGTTGTTTCAGAGTCATGTGCACTTGCAGCAGTCGGAGCGCAACTGATACGGGATGTAGAGCCTGGCGAGCTCTTGAAGATAAGCAAGGGCGGTTTGACTTCGCAGCATTTTGCCAACGAAAGACCGCATGCCCACTGTGCATTTGAATATACATACTTTGCACATCCGTCCAGCATAATGGAAGGAATCAACATTTATGGGGCAAGGAAGAGGATAGGACAGTTCCTTGCAAAGAAATTTCCTTTAACAAATGCAGACGTTGTAGTCCCAGTCCCTGACTCGGCACGACCAGCGGCGCTGGGCTATGCACAGGAGCTTGGTCTTTCATTCGAAGAAGGGTTGCTGAAGGACAGGTACAGCAAGAAAGGCTCAATGCGCAGTTTTATCGAGCCGTATCAAAACAACAGACTCGAGATAAACAAGGGTATAATCCCGATACCGGAAGTGGTTGAACACAAGCATGTTGTTATCGTAGACGACAGCATCGTAAGAGGCACAAGCTCTGCTGAGATAATCAGAACGCTCAGGATGGCCGGGGCAAAAAGGGTGAGCCTTGTAGTTACATATCCCCCTATACGTTACCCCTGCTATGCCGGTATCGACTTTCCATCGCAGGATGAACTAATAGCGTACCAGCATGACACTACCGAAGAATCAAGCAACAAGATAGAGTCGCATGTCGCACAGGCAATAGGGGCGGACTACGTAGGATACAATGACACCACCAATCTTGCAAAGGCTATAGGGATGCCGGAGGAAGAGCTATGCTTTACCTGCTCTACAGGTAATTATGCTTCGCTTGGAATACGTCCAGTGTTTAAGTCAAGGATACAGATGAAAGGTGAATAATAATGACAATAGCTTAAATATTTTCAAACTCAATCTTTTCTAATGCGTGTAGCGTTTATTGTGATAATAGCGGCTGGTATAATTGCCGTTGCCCTTCTTGCGATGTTTGCTTCTGCCCTCCCGACAAGAGATTACGATCTGAGTGTAGATGCACTTAAGGACGAGCAGTCACTCTTTACAAATGCGCGTGTAGTCATAAAGAATACTGGCAGGCTGCCACTTACGAACGTGCTCGTCGATTATGGAGGCAATACAGAGCCTCCAATAGGCATTCTGCAGCCAGGCGACACGCTAACGCTTTCGCCCCCTGAAGGTGTGCAGCTCGATCGGGTTACAGTCACCGCCGAGCCAAGCATTGAGAGAGTACAGCCCTATCGAACTCCATGGAAATTACCTGGCATGATCGGCTCCTAGTCTGTTTAAATAATGTGCAAATGAAATTAATCATATGGAAAAAGACTCTCACTCAGATGATGAAATAAAGAAATTCTATACGATGAAAAACATCGCGGTGGTAGGAATGTCAAAAAATGAGGAGAAGGCAGCCCATTATGTCCCAAGGTACCTCATCGATCACGGATACAATGTAATCCCCGTCAACCCTACTGCGACAGAAATCTTGGGACGCAAGTCATATCCTGCTGTCAGTAGCATACCAGACAGAATAGACATCGTCGATATTTTCAGACGTTCAGAAGATGTACCCTCTGTGGTTGAAGATACTTTAAAGAAAGAGGACATCAAGGTGATCTGGATGCAGGAGGGTATCTACAGCAAGGAAGCAGAGAAGATGGCCAAGGAAAAGGATATTTCTGCAGTCTACAACAGGTGCATGATGGCAGAGCACAGGAGGCTATTCAGTGACTGAGTTAAATTATACGGATCATGATACTCTTATCTGATGTCAAGTATAGATAGGGTTTTGGAGGCGATTAAAGCTTCTCTCGAAGAGCTTCAAAAGCAAGATAATATCTCTTTCAAAGTAAGCGTCGATAGAGACGCCAGCGTCGTCAGAATCTATGGAGAAGGTTCTGACTATATCAAGCGGGCATCTTCTGGTCTGGGAGAGGTGATGGAGCTAGCATATACAACTGCAGAGCATCACCCATATTGGGCAATACTTTATAACGCTTCGGAAACCTGCAAGACTGTTTTGGAGAAATGGGAATCAAACCTTACTGCTGACCAGATAAGTGAGATGTCCTGGCGCTGCGATGAGATCAAGATGGCTCTTGGAAGGTTGGAAAGGTAGGTTAATAATAATAATAACAAGACCATTTCAAAAAAAGAGAGAAACAACGGAAAATCGCGATGCCAGAATAGTGACTGTGTTGTCATGGTTATTTTAGATGCACGTTCATACAGCAAGTAGTTAGGAGGGATTAATCGGGGGCGGCTGGAAGAAGCAGCAGCAAGAATTTTGAGGGAAAATGATATGGCAGGCAGGCACTTGAAAATGCAAATAAAATATATCTTCGTTTCCTAGTCCACTCATGAAATATCTGAAAAGAGTTTCTAACAATACATAAAGTACCGCTCGAGATGAAAAATCATAAGAAGTATATGCTCTATGCGAAAATAGATCTGAACAGACTGAGGATACAAAGTTATGTTCCGAGAAATAAGCAAAAGAGGATCAATGAGCACAAAATCTTGCCTGCTGAATTAGCGAGCAGCAAATCTTATCCGTTAGCAATACTATAGTAATACTGCATATGCTGGTCTCAATTCCAGTCTATAAGCAAATAAAATTTGCACTGGCTGAGAAGAAGGATTTCTTTATCCACCTATCGCTGCTTGGAGGTTTTTTAGGTTTAGTCGGGTACCTTGTGATTGTTTGTCACCACATGCACTGAACAGAGTATATATAAATAATAATAACAATAAAGTGAAAAACCATGA
>JAICHI010000125.1 GCA_025922735.1 Nitrososphaeraceae archaeon
GGAACAATGAGGAAAAAGTCGTCTAGTGTGCTGTTTGCCATCAATTCTGGAATTGCGCCAAGCGCCTGACTTGTATTTGCATTTTCAAGCAGTACTTTCCTTTCGCTATTAAGCCACTCCTCTTCCAACTGCAAATTCAATAGAACCACTGCCGCCTGCTGGAATGCTCTGTCAAAATTATTTTCGGAGGACTCGATTCCAACTATAAAGCCGTTCCAAATGCTGGCCTCACCAGCGGCGGTTGTGTAATTGCGCGTAAATACCATCGCCTTTCCGGAAATTTTCTTATTTTCGACATTGAAATTGTAATCTACGGCGTAGGCTGGCACCAGATCGGTGGAATTGCCATCGCCATATACTGATGCGTAAACCGACTCTGCAGAGTCAACAGTGTATGCATTCAGATTTTTTGTCAACATTGGTAAGACTTCACTTGTGAAATACTGCTCCGGCGTCTTAAAGTTAGAAACAACTATTGGGGCGTTTCCAAGGGACATTTCCCTGACCTTGTCTGCAGATATTATAGAACTGTAGCAAATGCTAGCGGTTTCGCAAAGCGACGTGCTTGGAGGAATGTACAAAGGCATGAAGGGTTGGAAGACATACACAAGCGTGTTTTCATCTCCTCTTGCAAAGAATACAAAGCCACTCATAGATTTGTATGGCCTGATTATCTGGAGATCTGCGCTCCAACCTTCAGGGATGAATGTATTTGCGGCTTTTTCTTTGGGATCTGCCCATCTAACAAAGCGACTTTCATTTGTAACATGCGGCTCTATTCTACTAATGTCGCCTGTATTGTTAAGTGCAAGTTGGTAGCTGCTCCTGTATATTGTATCCTCGTTTGAGTTTGTGCGCATCAAGAATTTGGACGGCTTGTCCATCTTTTCAACTAGCTTGAAAGCAACTGAGCTTGGTACAGCACTTTTTGCATTCCACCAGTCAGAGACTTCAACATCCTCTGCAGATATTGATGATGTGAGTGTTATTATAGCTGCTTGGCTTTTGGAGATGCCCCAGTCAGTCGGGAGAAATCCTACTGTCTGTTCAGCTCTCTGTCCTTCGGTAGATTGTGTCTTTGGCTCTTGGAGAGATACTGGGCTGCACAGTAACAGCAGAACCACAAAACAGGTTAGCCAGCCATAACGAATCAACAAGCGGCGATCTACCTGTACAGTAATTGGATTTAACAATTAACTGAAATAAATATTCTACTATCACTATCTTATATAAGTCCGTTTCGAAATTGATAAAGGATCTTACGGGCTAGCAGTAGGTGTTGACAGGAGAGACCCAGCTACGGGCGAGAAGGACTAGAATAAAGATTCTCAAGGCCATAGCAGATAGGAACGGGGTAGCTGGCTTTTCAGATATCAAGCTTTCTACAGGACTTTCTACTGGCTCAATCTACTACCATCTTGAGCGTATGGGCAACTATGTCACTAAGAACTCGAAGTACTACATGATCACAGAGGAAGGTCTGCAACATTTGCGTGAAGTCGATCCCAAATATGCAGAGATTACCCCGCTTAAGAGAACAGAAGAACAGGTGCAGCCAGAAGGTTCTGGCGCATCAGAAGAAACCATCAGACGGCCACGCTACTTGGGAGTGCGCCATTATGCCTTTATTGGGGTAGTGCTGACAGCCATTGCATTTGCTGCTGCAGGTCTGCTTACAGACTGGCAGGCTTTCTTTTTAAATGTCGGCGTCATTGCTTCGATAGCAAGTGCAGCTACAATTGCAGCATCATTTTTGATGATAAGGTACTCTTATCCTGCAATCAGATACAGGGGCATGATGCTCTCAGTTTCGGCACTTACAGTCCTGCTTGCTGGACTGTTCGTATTTTCAGGCGTCCAATTCACTGGCGCAGCGCCTGGTCAGACATATGATAATTCAATGGATGCCCTGCTATCATCATATTCGCTACATTGGCATATCAGATAGATATAGCGGGTGCTGGCTGGCAGAAAAAGTCCCTTGACATTCTTGATTTGTTGAGCTGCACCAAAAGCCAGGCGACAAACCAAACTAGTCAGAGTTTCCATAATGACTCAATTTTCAGAACCTTATTGAAAAGTTCCTAATTTAATTTGCAGGATCGCTGCAAGTGAGGTAAATTATTGTAGCTAAATGCTATGGATAAATTTATCTTCATAGCTCCTCAGCAGTCGCTTCTCTCTGTAAATCAGGTTGCGGAGACCTTACAACTTGCATCCATAGGATCTCGATTTTCCTCTAGATCTCATTCATTGCCATGTTGTTGTTGTTGTTGAAGCTTGAACGCCTTCCTATCTGATGTGAGCTTTAGTTTTCCTACATAACTATGTCCTACAGCGGTACCACACTTGTTCTGCTGTGTTAAAGTTGTAGAAGAGCTGATCATTTAAACATGTAAAGAGTGTCTATAACCTTCTTATCCAGCTAGCATATTGACAGACAGCAACAATAGTCTTTTAAGTGCCGCCAAAAGTCATCAAAAGTATCACTATACATCTAAAAAGATAATTATTCTATTGGTTTTGAATTTATAGATAGTAGAGAGATCTTTACCTGCCTGCCTCAAATATCACCATTGCTTTTGGCATCCTTGTATCTAAACCTGTCTAGCTTGATCAGCTGGTGATACGACCCAAACTGCGAGCTATCGATGCTGTCAAGCGAGGAGTCCTGATCCTCGTTTTCATCAACAAACACCTTCAGTGTCCGATAGGTAGTAGAGCGCTGTGCTGGTATCCTGCCGGCGGCTCTTATCAGCTTGCGGATCTCTTTTGGTCTCATCAGCTGGCCATGCGGTGCACCTGCAGCTGTCGATATACTCTCGTTGATCAGAGTACCGCCAAAGTCGTTTACGCCGGCTGCAAGCAACAGCTGTGACATCCTCGCCCCTTCCTTAACCCATGACACCTGTATGTTAGGTATATGATTGTTCAGCATTATCCTTGCTACAGCGTGCATCTTGATGACCTCGTTACCATCTGCCCCCGGTCTGATTTTGGGAATGGTTTTGCGGTTATACATTGGCGCTTCAGTGTGTACAAAGCTGAGCGGCACAAATTCTGTAAAGCCGTGCGTCTCTTTTTGGATGTCACGTAAAAGGTCGATGTGCTCTGCCTTATGGCGCGATGTTTCAATGTGGCCGTACATTATGGTTGAAGTAGTAGGTATTCCTAGAGCATGAGCCTGCTTAATGACTGCAACCCAGTCTTTCATTGAGATCCTGCCCGGCGATATTACATCCCGGAGACTCTGGTCAAGAATCTCTGCAGCAGTACCTGGCAGGCTCCCGACTCCAGCCTCTTTTAGCATTTTGAGGTATTCTGGCACGGGCGTTTCAGATCTTACTGCTCCGTATAGCACTTCTTCGGGTGAAAACGCGTGGATGTGTATGTCTGGCAGTTCTTTCTTAACTGCCTTGCAGATGTCAATGTAGATATGCCCATCCATCTTGGGTGGCAGGCCGGCCTGTATACACACCTCCGTGGCGCCAAGGCTTGCAGCTTCCTCTGCCCTTCTCACAATCTCCTCGGTAGGAAGAAAGTAGCCTTCCTCTTCGCGAAAGTCCCTACTAAACGCGCAAAAGCCGCACTGCTTGATGCAGACGTTTGTAAAGTTGATGTTCCTGTTGACCACATATGTTGCATAATCACCCAAAGTCCTTTTGCGTAGTTCATCTGCCACCATTACTGAAAGGTTCATTTCAAGGCCAGTAGAATCAAAGAGTTTGACTGCCTCATCTACTGATATGTCCTTAGCGCTCAGTGCCTTGTCAAGGGCTGACGCCACTATAGGGTCGGCATTTTTGAGTAGCGAATCAATCGTTGACATAATAGTCCTCCTTTACCAATCCCGAGCTGTCAGCAACCAAGCTTGCATACTTTTGCAGCCGCTCCGATGTAATAAATCCACCTTTGAGGAATTCGGGATAGATTGGAAGACGTGCTCTGAGCCTGCAGCCATTGCTTTCAGTTACCTTTCTTACTAACCCAATAGAAGGCCAAGGAAACTCTGGGTTAACATGATCAATTGTAACTGGCGATATGCCACCCCAGTCATTTATGCCGGCGGATATGTAGCGGTCAAAGATATCAGGGTTGAGGTTTGGTGGCACTTGGATATTCATGCCCGGCATCAGGATCCTTGCCATAGCAACCGATCGAAGAAAATACTCCGGCGATGCTGGTGGAAACTTAGCCATACCGGTCTCCGGCTTGGGGGCAAAGTTCTGCATTATAACTTCCTGTATGTGGCCATACTTTTCGTGCAGCTTCCTTATCGCAAACAGCGAATCGATCAGATCTTCTTGTGTTTCACCTATTCCTACTAGTAGACCAGTAGTGATAGGCATCCGGAGCTCGCCGGCACTCTCAAGCGTCTTCATCCTTACCTTTGGGTTCTTACTTGGTGCATTTTCGTGTGGCATACCCTTTTCCATCAACCGCTCGCTTGCTGTTTCAAGCATCAGTCCAAGGCTTACGTTGGTGTCTTGCAGCATCGACATTTCCTTTTTGGTCAGGCTGCCAGCATTTGTGTGTGGAAGCAATCCAGTTTTTTCAAGAACAAGCTCACTTATGCAGCAAATGTATTCAACAGTTGATGAATAGCCAAGGGAATGAAGCCAAGATCTTGCTTGCTCGTACCTTTGCTCTGGCCGCTCACCTGTTACAAACAACGCTTCTGTGCAGCGAAGTTTTTTGCTAGCCTCTGCTATTGCAAGAACCTGACGAGGGTTCAGCATCGA
>JAICHI010000126.1 GCA_025922735.1 Nitrososphaeraceae archaeon
ATCTTCGCCAGGCTCAATGTACGTGTTCCGCATTCTGATCAGCGGATCGTCACTGTACTGGAAGGCCCTGGCGTTGCCAGTTGATGCCGTGCCAAATATCATGGCTGACTCGCGGTTATGAAGAAACGATTTCAGCATCCCATTTTCAATTATTGCAGTCCGCTCCGCAGCCACGCCTTCGTCATCGACGATTATAGTCCCACCCGCATTGCCTGCTATTTCCGATCTCCCACTATCAACCAGTGTGACAAGATCACTTGCTACTTTGCTCCCTATCTTGTCTTTTACTACCGAGCCAGATAGCACAAAGTCCGCCTCGACAGTATGCCCGATTGCCTCATGCGAGAGGAGTCCCACCATAGCAGGATCCAGAATCACTGTGGACTTTTCGCCGCTCACATGTCTAGCATCCAGCAGCTTCGCTGCTCTAGCCGATGCCGTATATGCGTATTCTAGATGGCTCTTCTTTTTGAAAAGGTCGTTCCACCCGCCGGTGATACCAACCCCCTCATGGGCTGTCGCACTCTGACTCGCCTTCCTTGCTATTGCTGTTACGCTGAACTCTGGCTTTGAATCATAAATCTCAATGTCGGCGCCATCGCTGTTTATGATGACTTTGTGATCAAGCATTTCCCGGTATGTGCAAGAAGCGGTCTTGATCAGCCTGTTGCTTCGAGCCTCCTTTTCTGCTTCCTTTGTAACTTGCACTTTCTGCTCAATGCTAATATCTGACAGGTTACCGCTGTTGGCCGCCGTCCTAAAAGTTCCTGTAATCATTTTCGATTCAATGAGTCCTTTGACCTTGTTTTTCTTAGTACGAGCAAGTATGCGTGCTGCCGATATGGCCTGGCTAAGCGATTCTTTTAGGGTCTCATGCGAGATGTTGCTTGTGCTGGTAAAGCCCCAGCAGCCATCCACCAAAACCCTAATTCCGCAGCCAGCGTTTTCCACCACTCTTATCCTTTCAAGTTCGCCGTTGACAAAATTGACCTCACATCCCACTCTTGATTGATAGCGTGCTTCGACGTAGGTGGCGCTCTTCGAAGATGAAATCAACAACCTGAGGCTGTCAGCTACTTGTGCACCATTACGCATCATTTGACTTGGAGAGTGATATAGGTATATCTGTATCTTTTTTGTATACTTATTCTACCAAAAGGTAGACAGCAACATGCAATTTTTGAGCCGTAGGCATAAATGTTGTGTTTTTGATTCTTCTGTAAAGAACAACAGACTAAGCATCAACCAACAAGAAATTTATGAAGCATATAATAGAAGAACGTTATTATCCATTCAAATTCTCGGCCGTATAGGAACAAACCAACCTCGTAAATAGTATATCAGATCAAAAAAGATTGGCTTTGATGGACGATGGGGAGGTCTCAAATAGTAATGCTTGCAATACCCGGTATGTAATATTCTCGGCGTGTGGGTATGGCAATATCGGCGATGATGCGATAATGCTGGGAACAGCAAGATATCTGATTACAAGGCAGGATGCAACTGATTTGTTCATTTTTTCGTATTCCCCCAAGGAAACACAGCAGTTATTAGAAAAAGCAGGATTGACCTCAGTAGCTACAATACGCTGTGGGCGTTTTACGAGTTTGCTAAAGGCCTTGTCATCTACAAGTAGAAGGAAAAGAATAATGATAGGTGGCGGCACTCTTATAACTAATCGCACTTTTTTCACTTTGTACTATCTAACTCCGGCTTTTCTGTTTAAGCTATTCTTCTCCAGATCATCTGATGTCTATTTCTTTGGAGTGGCGGCTGAAGAAATGATAAAGCGACCATTATTGAAGTTCATGTTATCGTTAGTACTTCGGCATTCGATAAAAAAAGCACTCGTGAGAGACAAATTCACAGAAGTTCTATTGAAACGCTTTGCAAACAGTACTGGCACAAAGGTTACGACAATTGGTGATCCTGCACTCTTCCTTAAAGAATGGGAGGATGGTAATGGAGCTAATAAAAAGAAGGATGGAAGTCATAGCACTCTGTTTAACCATACCGCAAAAATATTTGTTAGTGCTAGGGACCTAGATTTAGGTTCCTCAGATCATCATGCAAGATGCTTTGCTAATATATTTGATGAACTTGTTGAAGTCATTTATCAAAAAACTGGAATGACTATTGTTATCAATTTTGTTCCTTTCTGTGTCCACAAGACATCCCTCTTAGAAAGAGATGACCTGTTTGGAGAAAAGATCAAGAGTCTAATGAAGTATTTTGATTACTTTCAAATTGAGAAAATGGACAATCCTATTGAGATGTTGCAAAAGTTCAATGAGGCGGATTTCTGCATGTGTATGCGACTCCATTCTTTGATTTTTGCATATATGACTGGAAGAAAGTGCTTGGCAATATCATATTCCCCAAAGGTTCTTAATTTTGCCAAAGATAACGATTTGCCATATATTGACATAAGCGAAGTAGAGTCACAAAAAAAGAAGGTTATCGATACCGTCGTTCAGTCATTGTTCATAGATAAGGATAAAACAAAGCCTAAGTGAAAGCAAATTAATAGAAGCAGTAGTAGTAGGTAACCACTTTTTAACTTCTTCTTAGATGTTTGATCGGAAGCAGTTTTTCTCGGCGGTTTGTAATGCTTAACTCTTCTGTCATCGCTCTTTGTGATTTCATTATTACTTTTTTAGGATATGCTCGATTGTGTCATAAGATGTAAAGAAGGATTCTCTTGGTAGTTTTACTGTCTTAGTGCCTTTCTGGAGCTTGCAACTACAGCTAGCAAAATTTTTATTGTTACATTGCAGTTTAAAATGATGGGCATCTAACAGTTATATCCTGTCTAATCCTCTGCAGGATGTAGAAATGGAACTTATACCGGCAATTCCTGCTCCGGAATTCAAAGAAATAACAGATTGGGCTAACTCTCAGCCACTGTCGATCAATGCCTTGAAGGGGAAGGTCGTGCTCATCGATTGTTGGACATATACATGCATCTTTTGTCTCCGGACTATACCTACCATGAGGCGCCTACAGCAAAAATATGGAAAGTATGGATTGCAGGTGGTCCAGGCCCATTCTGCTGAATATCACTTTGCTACCGACCATGCCAACATCAGGCGCGCTCTTTCCCGATATAACATTACTGATGTTCCAGTTGCATTTGACACCAACAACAAGACATGGGAAGCTTATGGCAATATGTATTGGCCAAAACATATCTTTGTAGATCACAATGGATTTATCCGTTATGAGCACGCCGGTTACGGCGGCATGGAAGATTTTGAAGATGTTGTTGTTGAGTTACTACAAGAGGCAGGAAACAAACCGGTCGAAGGAAAAGAGCAGGAGGATCCAAAGGACGAGATTTATGACATCTATGGTATGCATTTTTACGGGATGGCCCCTGAGATATGCGTAGGCTATTCACGCCTTCGGCGCTTTGGCAACAATCAGACGCTCAAGCCAGATGCTGTAAATGTCGTCATTGATTCCGGCTTGCATGACGTTAATGTCGTATATCTCCGTGGGAGCTGGATATGGCAGCGTGAGGGAGTACAGTATAGACCTGGCGGGAAGGACCAGAATGCAGCAGTGATAATCAGATACAATGCTGCCAAGCGAGTCCATAGCATAATCGGTACATCTGACGGCAAGCCCGGCAAGATAGAGATCAAGCTTGACGGTAACCACCTAACAAGAGACCAGCTGGGTAGAGACGCCAAGCTTGAGGGGGACATAAGCGTTGCCAGCATCGAATGGCCATTCATGCATAATTTGGTTAGAACAGACAAGCCAGAAGCGCGCGAAATAGAGATTATCCCGCGCTCTGATAATTTTGTATTTTACACTTTTGTATTTGGCTAGACCTCGTGATAATAATATAGCCGACTCGCCATTTTACAGCGCATAGTGCAATGTGTTGGGCGTATGATACCACTATCAGAAAAGGAATAATACTACCGCTGCATACACAATGCTTCAATACTAACTTTTTTATTCCTGCTTTTCCAGTTTATGCACTATGCAAGAAAATCCACTTGAGCTTGCCAAAGGAAGCGTTGCACCAGACTTTGCAATGAGGGATAAGCATGGAAAGATAAACAAGCTGTCCGATCTTCATGGTAAAAGCGATGTTGTAGTCTATTTCTATCCGGAAGATTTCACTCCTGGTTGCACTACAGAAGCAACCGAGTTTACCCGAGACTATGAAAAGTTCAAAGATGCCGGCATTGAGATCGTTGGTATATCACCTAATGATGAGGCGTCGCACGAAAAGTTTCGTCAAAACATGGGCATTCCCTATCCTCTTGTTGCAGATACTAAGAATGAGGTCTCAAAAAAGTATGGCATTTATGGACTTAAGAAATTCATGGGCAGAGAAAACATGGGCGTCAACAGGTCAACCTTTCTTGTTGACAAGACAGGCAAGATAGTCAATATCTTCAAAAAAGTCAAGCCTGCGGGCCACAGTCAAGAAGTATTTCAGGCATTAAGAGGCTAAGGGTGCCTGGCAAATGTTTAAACTCTCACATAGAGTTATCCCTCGTCCGTGTCCATCCAAACCATCGAAACCGATCCCCTGGTATCATGTCATACGGGGCGGACTGCAATAAGAAATTGACCGATCTAAGTACCTTTAAATAATTTCTATTGCATTTTTTGTCTGCTTTTGGTATCTGTAAAGAGCATGTGCGACTGCCAGTGTCACAAGAAATACGGCGACAGGTCAATATGCGGGAAATGCGTTGACAGACACAAAACATCG
>JAICHI010000127.1 GCA_025922735.1 Nitrososphaeraceae archaeon
ATTCTTGGCGATAAATTTTCGCTGTCCTATTGTGGTCACTAACATGATCAGAACCGCCCCGCCAATAACTCTGATAGACCAGGCGGGCCGGAACGCTACACAGGCAGTCGTTCCCTGGCAGCAACGCGAATACCTGGGCAGCACTGTATCAATCTATTCTCATATGAAGATAAAGCTTGAGATAGTTGATAGTGCGAAATCCTTATTTCAAGCTGCACTCATGCAACCAGCAGGCAAAGGAGCAGTGCCTTTCTCGATTACCACGCAAGGAATTTCAGACCAAAAATAGAGAACTCAATCGAAGTTCAACGGAATGGGTATCCGTTGAGCCTTGGCAGACATGCTGTGATATTAGTTGCGCCTACTCGAGTGCATGCGCAGAGCAAGGACTAATTTGCTTGCAAACTGTAGCTAGTTCGAAGATCCATTTCGAACAGTCGGCCATTTTTTGTATCTCTTTCACCTTGAGCCTCATGCTGGATGTTTGGCTTACTAAGATGTAGCATAGTTAACCAAATATTTTATATCCCTGCCCACAAAAAGTGGTTTGTGGATCTTCCAAGGCAGGAGGAGATGGTCAAGCCCAGAAAGGCGAAACTATCAATAGTCGTTCCAACTTACAACGAATCGCAAAATATAGTCAGAATACTTGACTCAATAGCTGAAACGCTTTCTCCATACACTGCAGCAGAAATAATAGTGGTTGACGACAACTCCCCAGACGGCACAGCAGAGATTGCTAATCTACATGCAAAAAACATTTCCGATAACAAGAAATTATATGTGGAGATTATTCGGCGAGAGGGCAAGTTTGGTCTCAGCTCTGCGATAATTGCAGGAATAAAGTCTGCCACCGGCGATTTGTTAGTGGTCATGGATGGCGACTTTTCTCATCCTCCTCAGGTAATTCCATCTATAATTGAAGGGTTACAAGACTCAAATTGCGATATTGTAATTGCATCAAGGTACATAAAGGGGGGATCCATAATCGGCTGGCCATTTAAGCGTAGACTTATGAGCAAGGGCGCGACTAAGATAGCGCAATATGGACTTGGCATAGAAGTAAGGGATCCAGTATCAGGGTTTTTTGCATTCAGGCGAGACATCATCCACGGCATCAAGTTCGACGGAATAGGCTACAAAATGCTCCTTGAAATTTTGGTCAAGACAAAGGGTGCCCGAATTAAAGAGATACCTTACACTTTCACCAACAGAAGGATGGGAACCAGCAAGCTAGACGCTGGGGTCATGGTTGACTACCTTAGGGCTGTTATGCATCTGTATCGCTACGGCAAATCTATGAGGCAAAAGGAAGGGCGCACATCTGTTCACTTTCTCTCAAAGGCAGGAAGGTTCTACACTGTCGGTGCTTCTGGATTGCTTGTCAACTACATCGCCTCGCTACTTTTTAACACATTAGCTCCGAACCTGTGGTATCTATACTCAACACTCATTGGTGTACTCATTTCGATGACGTCCAACTTTTTCCTCAACAAGCTATGGACATTTGAGGACAGGAAATTCAGCGTAAAAGAGACCGGAATACAGTTTGGAATGTTTATTGGTTTTAGCTCGCTTGGCGCCGTTATCCAGCTTCTTCTAGTTTATGTGCTCGTCGAAAATTATAACATGGATTACCCCCTATCTCTGATCTTGGCAGTTGCGGCAGCATCTGTGGGAAACTTCTTGTTGAATAAAAAGTGGACATTCAAGGAAAAAATCTGGAGCTAAATCGCACTTTTAATCAAAAGATTTAGTTCATCCATCCTTACAAATTACTTATGATAGTTATGGGTCTGATGAGTGTCATCGGCTCCTACTATCTTGTTTGAACAGGACCTTTGATTCTTTTCAATATATGGACAAAAGTTGTCTTCGCAATTTTGGCTGAAATTCATATTTGTTTCTTGCACCGAGAGCCACCCAGCCAGGTACAAAGATTATGCGACCAAGCCTTTTTACGCAACTAACGCAAGTACAAATTTAATGGACTCACTTGAGACAATTTTCTCAATTCAAAGGGAACTTACATCAATGATGGATCTCTCTCGATACCCTACTTCTATAGATGGAAGGATGTCTGTCCTTTCTACAGCAATAGTCCATGAGGCTATAGAACTCCAAAGGCTGACAAGCTGGAAGTGGTGGAAAAAGCCGACACCCTTTGATAGAGAGGCCGCAAAAGAAGAACTTATTGACATTTGGCATTTCGTTGTCCAGGCATCGATAGAGCTTGGGTTGAGCCCCTCTGATGTACTCAATGAATACAAGAAGAAGAACGACGTCAACCGTAACAGGCAGGCATCAGGCTACTAGTACCTGTGCAATCCTACCTATGTCCACTGTCCCTATCAGGTCTATGATCTGTACCTGACGCCTAAATGTGTCGACTTCCTGCGCACACAAGGTGACTATTGGATTAGGGGAAGCCGCCCCAATTATCCTACCAGATAAGTCCATGCCGTTGCTGGCAAGTGCCAGTAATGCCTGTCCTGCTCTGTGACCCTTAACTTCTTTACCGCAGATTAGTATGCGCTTAAGTTCTGGATGTTTAATAGTGAATGCGATCATTGCATCTATCCCTTTGTTTTCAGAGAGAAGCCTGCCTGCTATGAGCAGATTATTCATGAGACACGATCTAGATATCATCTCTAGTAGGTCAATGCTTGACAACGTACATATTGCTACTGCTTTTCCTGAACCAAGATAGTATTCATGCTTGATTGGGACTAGGGCTTTGCATATCTTCCCAGCCCCCTCTTCCAGCCTTTTCATTATTAACATCAGTCTAAACCCCAGCTTACTTTACTTGTCGGCGTGACCTTGACAAAGGGCGCTTCCCCTTCACTCCAAGCGTCACGTCTGACCCACTCAAAGCGATCGTGAAATATCTTATAGAGCCTTGCGAACTCTTGGCCCCTTTCTATGATTTCATCTGTGCCTTGCACGCACACCGCGCTGTTGTCAACAGAGCTGTAGATATCCACTACAAGAGCCGTCGTCTTGTTACGCTTGATATTTTTGTATTTCCTAGTTTCATAATCGGTTGCAATAAAGAACGAGTCATGCTCAAAAATGTATGATACTGGTACTACATGAGGAATTCCGTCATGACACGAGGCTATTCTGCAGGCTTCATTCCTGTTCAAAAAATCTCTTTCTGCCTGGCTAAACGTTACTTTTGCCAATGACGGAATTGGGGATATCTAGTATTTATAGGACTGCTTCTTAAGTGCCGCAGGATTCTGGAGTTCCCTAGAGTAAAAAGTTTTGAAGCTGAAATAATAATCATGTTTAGAGCAAAAGCTGATCACATTTGGAGTTCAGTTTCCGGCAACAACTTTTCTGGTTCTTGCAGAAAGAGGCTCATGAGTTTATAGAGAGTTTGCGACATTGTGGAACGACGAGTTTTGATTGGTCTTAGTGCTTGGTGCCATTTTCTGATTTTCTGCTTTCAAACCACCTGCTAAATCTTAGAATCAGCACCCCTGACGAAATGGTAATGAGAGAAATTGCGAGAAAGCTAGGCTGTACTATTGATTGGAGCTCTCCTGGCGCTGTTGATTGATAAGAGCATTTTTCACTTTCGCCGCAATTTTTTATCACGGGAAATGCAAGTAGGGTGACAACAAATATGACCATGAGCGCGACACCAGCAGAAGACACTATTGCTCCTGCCCTTGCCAGAGTTTCTAGTGACATACCATCTAGCCACTCCTGTTTGCTCAAAGAACCTGATATTTCTTTTGTGTCTCTATGTCCTTTTTCTCTAGAGTTTGTCAGGATTTATCGTCACGAACCTGTACGAGTCTTCGCTGCCTACGCGTTTAAACTGGCTGTCAAAGTACAGGAACGGCTCGTACTTGTAAATGTGTTTGTCCCAAAGCTCGTGCACCTTGCCAAAAAAGTCCATTTTAGTCTTACCTTTCATCCTTAGAAGTTCATGTGCAAGTACATGCGAGACTCGAGGGCAGTTATTGTCTGCATAGAACCGATAACGCTGAATTTCTGACATGCTTGCTGCCGGCCTCTGCCACCACGCGATCCCAATACCCGGCGCGGTGTAACCTTCGGTGTTGCAGTCAGTAAATAGAGGCTTAAAATATGCAAGGTAAAAATGAAAGGTGTCCTGTCCCCTTTCAGAGTGATCCCTTATCAAGTATGCCACAGTCATCCTGTCAAAGAGCTTTCCGGGGACAATTGGCAAAATGTCTGCCTGTACTGGAAGGGAAATATCAAAATAGCGTCGTGTCCACCACTTGAAAAAGCGTGTCATCGCAGAAACGTACAGCCAGTCCTCGCTTTCCATCTGCTTCCAGTCTTTTTCTTTTGCAGTGTATATGAAGAAGAGCCTGTCTGCTTTCAAAGATGACTCAGCACCCAATTTTTGTGATGCAGACTTATATTTGCCGCTCCTGCAAAAATGCTAGTCATTAGTCAAACGACTGGTATTGGTTTGTTATTCCGGCGCACTTCAGCCTGCAGGACTGGGATCTTCCACATCATAATACCGTCTTCCTCTATCTGCCAGCTGCTGCTCCTATAATAATATGTGCGCAACACTGATTTACTCCTCTAATCATTCGATAACATGAGCATGCAACCCCGACAGAAAAGGAAGGTGTTTCTCTATGCGGGCATTGCTTTTGTGATGATAGGCATAGTATCAATGGTTCTAACGTTTATTTTATTATTCTGATGATATTCTAGCTTTACCTTTGGAACAAATTGC
>JAICHI010000128.1 GCA_025922735.1 Nitrososphaeraceae archaeon
CATCATCTTCGCTTTACTGCAGAGGGAGGAGAATGTATAGACTACGAAGCGTCAGAAAACACCATTACCATTGAGTGCAACGCTTCCTTTCTAGATGTTGTTCAGACCATAAATGATCCTGATATACTTGAGAACGTTGGAGAGGGTGAATACATACTAAACGCTAACCTGGAAGTAGCTGATGGTGTAACCTTTGCAATGACTTCAAATGAGGATGGTCTGCAATACTTGAAGATTGCTGGTATAAATGGAATAATAGTTGAAGGAAGAATAGAGATAAGTGGTATAATAATAACATCGTGGGATACTGAAACTGACTCGCCAGTCTCTCAGACAGAGACGGGATCAGTTCCAAGAGCATTTATCAACTTGCGAGCTAGCGAGGGTGGATATGTTGAAGATTCAGAGGTTGCATATTTAGGATACGATGCATCTGCTAGACGGGGTATTGATTTAGGAGAATCAACAGAAGGCCCATCACATGATTTTGCAATAAGAAACTCAAAAATTCATAGCAACTGGATGGGATTCTATTCTGCAGGCGCCTACAATATTACAATTGATGGTAATGAGTTTTACGGGAATATCAAATACGCTATTGATCCGCATACTGGTACGCATAACATGACAGTATCGAACAACAAAGTATACGACAACATAGGCATTGCTGTTATATGTTCATTGGACTGCTATGATGTTATATTTGAACGAAATGAAGTATACAATAATGCTGGGTCTGGCCTGATGTTCTCTCGAGCCACACATGATTCAACGATAAGAAACAACTTAATATACAATCAATATGAATCTGCATATCCAATCTCAATTTCTGAATCTCAGAATAACGAAATCTATGGGAACGATATAAGTAATTCCACAGGTGGAATTTCAGTACATAACCCACTAGAATCAGATTTAGATGAAGATGGAATGAGCACTGACAATAGAATATATAATAATACCTTTGATGATGTGCAGAATGCTATTCGAGTATTGGCATCTTCTGATAATACGTTTTCAAATAACAAATTTGACAACGTTACAGAATTTCACTACATCATGACCTATGATGCAAGTATGGATATTGAAAACCAGATTTTTGATATGGCCAATGTCCGGGGCGTTTCAGGTGCCAATACTTTATCAATACGAGATTCCGGTACAATCACCATTGATAACACTATAGACCATGATACAGACATAGAGCCATATACACAGGTACTATCTAGTCAAAGCATTAATATCAACTCAGCTGGGGAATGAGTTCGCTCTCGATTTTTTCATTAAAATGATCTACTGCTATAATCCTATTAGCAAGAAAGAAAAAAATTTTGTTCTCCTAGAACAACACGAGTACTCGTGATCTTGCCACGCTGCTGTGAAAAGTCCTTTAGTTTGATGGAATGATGGTAGCGCATAATAATAGTATCATATCCTCGGATCCAAATTCCCTCTTCGTGATGTAAGAAAGCTTGTCTTAATATGACAGTAATGGCAAAAAATAATTCTCCAAGAATGGTAGCTCTGCAAACACATCAGTGTGGATGATGGGCTAGAAGCTCTATGGACGCAGTATATGTGTAAATGTGTAAACTTTGCTTAGTCTTCTGTTACTTTACCCTTAGTTAGACTCCTCTGCTATAACACGTTAGCAAACCGACAGTGGAAATCACTAGTTTGAGAATCTTTGAGGTTCCTAGAATGGAATAGGTGTCGCTGAGGTCGATATTAGTGTCAACTAAAGGTAATTCATGGTATGAATTGATTATTTAAGATCTATTTTTTCTATCATCTTAATTTATGGAACAGATTGTGAGAAGTTGCAATCACAAGCACAGCAACTCCCGCTCCAATGAAGTTTCGAATCGTGATAGTTGCATCCGGAGATGAGGCTATTATTGATGTCCCCCATACAATGTAAAGGTTATCTATGAGCCAGAATGTAAGAGTTAGCCAGCCCAATAAACCTGCTGTAAAAGCGCCTAACCTTGCACCGTACCTCAGAAAGTATATGGCAAATGCTATACCTAGATACCACAACGTGCCAAGGATAATCCAATTGGTATTGTAGATTTCCGGTCTTCCATCTAGAATATAATAGGTAGAGCCAATTGCAGCCATTGCAAGCAATGACAGCATCAACAACTTGCTATTAAATTTCTGAGTGCTTCTCTCTTTGACAAGCCTATTTGGTTGCTTAATATGCGCCTTCTCATTTCTTGCTGCTCGGATGGCTTCTTCAAATGATTTCAATTGAATTGGAATTAGCTGTCTAATCGAGTTATCTTGCACCGTGGCGTCATGTTTGAGGCTGTCTATCAGAGGCCTTGCAAGGGATGCCCTGACGGGTGTAACCAAGTCCACCCAATAAGATGATAGCCGGGGAGTGAGAAATGGTATAATTATGATCCGCACAGATTTGTTCAATATTTTGGCATATTTCTTCATCATATCAATATAAGTCAAAACATCAGGTCCGCCTATGTCAAACCCTTTTCCCTCAGTTTCTTTCACCTCGATACACTTGGCAAGGTACTCAACTACGTCGTCTACAGCTATTGGCTGGCACTTTGTAAGCACCCACCTTGGACAAATCATTATAGGGAGTCTTTCCACCAGGTATTGTAGCATTTGAAATGAGCCGCCACCCTGACCTAGGATTACAGCCGCACGAAATATCGTAACTTTTGACGAGGAATGTTGCTGTAGTATTTCTCCTACCTCCCTTCTACTTCGCATGTGTTCTGAAAGCTTATTATCATCATTGTCCTCTGGGTGGATTAGTCCGCCTAGATAGATTATTCGCTTGACTCTGTATTCTGATGCCACTTTGGCAAAATTCATAGCAGCAACTCTATCACGCTCAGAAAATTTTTTCCATTGCTTTGAAGTACCTTCCATAGAATGAACAAGGTAATATGCAATGTCAATTTGCTCAGACATCACCCTTGCAAGCTGTTCATTATTTGAAACATCCGCTTTAACTATTCTAATATGTTCATCATCATCAAACATGTCCTTAACGGATTCTGGATCCCGCGTCAAACACAAGATCTCTGCTCTAAATTTTGGTACGCGATAATGGATGTCAGCAGCCAGTCTCTTGATGAGTCGGCTACCTATGAATCCGCTTCCTCCTGCAACAAGTATCTTTAGAGGATTAGGATCTGGCTCGCTTGTCAACTTTGCCTCACGGATATCTTGTTTTTTATTATGTATAATGTCTTCTACTCTTCATAGGTTCCTTTGAAAGAATATGTTGGATTATCGTTAGCATCACTCTAATCGATGATTCATGATGTGCGTGTTTTCATCGACATCGGTTCCTTTTTGGATATTTGGAATAATAAATTACAATTAGATAACTATAGAATAATAATAATAATATAAAATCCGCTTCTTATTGTCGGCACCACTCATGATATAGCTTTTAATATTTCAGGATTAAAATTGAGAACAACTCGATAATTTATCTTCAAAAGGGTCAATCCACTCCAGACAACCATAACTCCCACTCCTAGCATGGGATTTACGTCACAGGATACCTGGCTCCTGCTCTGAGCAATTTTAATATGAAATTCTATGCTAGGTACGGTTCTAAACAGGAACTTATCGTGCAACTTTTGGCACATTCATTTCAGCTTCCTATTTTTTTATGATTATGAACTGCCCACACTTGTGTATGATGCTAACGAAAAATTACATTTTTCCTTCTCTGCTGGTTTTCATTCTATCTTAAAAACTAAGAAACGATAGGCTTAGCACTAGTCCATATGCAAAATGACCTGCCAAGCTTACTAGGGCTGGCCCATGACCTAATGGATGATTCCAAGGATGGAGGCCAGTTATAGGCTTATGAATTGGAACCAATGTAACGATCCACAAGAAGAAACCGTATACTATTCCTAGAAGTGGCAGAGGCAGAATTACCAAGAAATCTATGAAATCGATGGCAAGATAGAATCCTATCCCTCCTAATAGGCCATTTGTCAAGTGCAGCCCAAATATTCCCAAATAGCAAAGAGAAGGATCATGACTTGATTTTAGAAACTTGACAATAAGCATTTGGTTCTCGTGCCACTCAAAAACACCGGTTAATCCCCATCTTCTCCAAGGTATCACTTCTATAGCAGACATGGCAACGGTTCCAAACAGTCCACCAACTGCACCCAGCGTAAGTCCATACCACCATTCCATTAAAGAAAAGGAATCTCCGCCTGCCTCTATAAGTTAAGTGCAATTGAGATGTATGTGTTGGCACTAGATTGAAAGCTAACCACTCAGCCACAGATTAACGGATTAGATATATTACTTACATCTGACGCGGCAATTCTCACCTAAAGTTGATAATTGGCTTGATGCGCACGCTATCTAGAAAGCTCGGGTGCATTTTGTCATTGCACTAGGGCTGCTTTTCGTCTTCCTAGGGGACAGAATGAAAAGAAGAAGAGGAACTAGTGCCTCGTTCCAATGTGTATCGCAAGTAGTATCTTTTCTTTGAATCCTGACTTGCAGACAGGGCACAGGTACAGATCTGCTGCACTGGCATTCCGTTGACGCATTGAGTGCGTCCCTATTTTGAACAATTGTTGGTTATAGTTAGTTGACAATCCACACTTATTAGTCTTGAGGAATAGTAGTTGTGCATTAACTAATATCAATAGCTCGGAATATATATCAGGAGGGGTCTACCTCGGGAAGGAAAATTCTTACGGGCTACTATGAATTTC
>JAICHI010000129.1 GCA_025922735.1 Nitrososphaeraceae archaeon
AGCAGCCGCCATCTGATGACTTCCTGCTACCCTCTGTCAACCCTACTGGCACCTCCTAGGTGCCCCTTGTGGGAGATGGATAAGTAAGGAACAATGTGTACTTGCACGTGCAAAGTATATGATAATAATAACAACGCTGGTCGCATTATAGCCAGATAATAGTGGAAAATTTTCAATATGTCGTTCAGTTAACGTACCATCGGGGCATGACTGGAGAGGATGTGTTAGAATGCATGACCCGAAGAGTTAAGAACACTAAGTGTTACATGACAACAACATTAGCTTCACATTATGGAGGATCCTAAAGTAGTTGCCCTTTCTTTACTGCTGTTCACGATCAAGTCTTTCAGTATTATTATCCTTTGATGATATGTTGGTTTGAATTGACTTTTGCAACTTATCTTGTCTTTCAATGATATGCTCTATCTTGCTATTGATGTCCAATATTGCATTCAAAGTTGAATCATGACGCTTATCTGATTCTTCTAGTCTTTTTAGAATTCTATCATGACGTTCATTAAGCTCCATTATGTGTGTGAGCGTAAGATCTTGCTTTTCAGTAATTTTCTTTTGTCTGTTGTAGATCCACCAACTGATTATCCCACCAATGACTGCCCCAATTGCAATTCCAAGGAAAGTGCTTGAAGCATTTGTCATGTCTTGGCAATCTTTTGTAAGTTCGGGGATGCAGCCCCATGTAACGAGGAGAAGATTTTGCAACATACTATAACTATCATTTTGATATACGCATTTGTTGCTTTTTAGAGGTGTGTCTCTGTCTACTGCAGAGCAGTTCGCAGGTCTGGGTTGTAAATCCACTGAAATTAACTGTGGCATTCACGAATAGGGTTGAAATCGGATTTACACTTCCTTCAAGCACAATAAGCGGAGTCCATTTCGACATCTCCACCTATAGAGAGTTCTTCTTTGTCCGGCTACACCAAAATCATGTATATCCAAGATATATTTTCTACTTTGTCATTTTGCATACTATTCCGAGCTTTGCGCTATAATCAAGAAAATGTACTATTACTCATCATCAAGTCCAAATTGGCATCGACTCTATTAGATTGCTTTTGCAATTTGGGCATTGCCTAATGAGCATGCTCTTTGTGGCATTAGCTGATGCACACCAGAAGCATGATCTGCATATCAGAAAGTCTGGGTTATTGAACATGCCCTCTTCCTGTATGCGAACAGATGATGGTTGATGATGCATCCGATGGGACAATTGATGATGATGATCTGTTTGGGACATTGAAAGCTATACAGTGAGGGCATTAATTAGGATGGATTAACGTTGTTAATTGACATAATCAGGTATTTTATAACTAACGAATCTCATAATAGAGTACTGCAAGTGATGCCGTTGCGGTGTTATGAAGGTTATAAAACATATGTCACCACACAGAAGAGGTAAAAGAAGATGTTTTATGAAGTCAGACCTATGTATTCTCTTGTAGGAAGAGCAGGTGGAGACAATAAAGAGAAATGATAACAGTAGAACATCGTGTTGAGGTGTTTATATCCTAGGTTATGAGAATATTGCAGGGAAGATTAACAAGTTTCTAGAAGAGAAGGCAGCTGAAATAGAGGAAGTTATAGACATTAAACTATCAACATCCCCTCTTCTCTCTTCTCCTGATACACACAATCAGATGATTGTTACTGTTCTTGTACATTACAAAGTAAGACAAGAAGTGAACGATCGAGCATGAAGCACTATAACCTCCAAAGCCGCGTCAACAAATGAAAAGCGAGATTCTTGAGAGTAAATGGCAAAAAATTACCACATAAATTTATTATTAAATATACCTCCTAAAGAGAATACGGTAAATGACGTCTGAAGAGAAGCAAAGACAGATCGTCATTTCCAGGAGTACCACAGATAGTAGCATCATCAGTCATTCCAAGGCACTCCACCTCAAGACCCTCAAATCACGCTCAAACTAGCAAAGGTGGAGGTAGCGGAGATATGTCGGAGATATTTTCCGAGTGTATCTAACAACGCCTATCGATCGGCTTTTTTCTTATATAGCGACGCCTCTTGCTCTCAGGCAGCCTTTCAATCGCATAGCGGAGCATTGTCCGGGGCATGACACTGCAGTGCTTCTCAAGAAACGCTTCTTCCGCAGCAGAATCCCTCTTGCCTACTTCTCGCAGCATCCAGCCGGCGGCCTTGTGGATAAGGTCGTGCCTGTCCTGCAGCAGCATCTCCGCTATCTGCAGCGTGTCCGAAAAGTCGTCGTTCCTGATAAAGTGGTGCGTAGCCACGATAGCTATCCTCCTTTCCCATACGTTCTCCGATTTGGCAAGCTTGTACAGCAGCTTCCTCCTCCTGTCGTCTCTATTGTCAACCATCAGGTGTGCTCCAAGTATGTTTGGCGCGGACAGGTCCACAAGGTCCCAGTTGTTCACCTGCTTTATGTTGTCTAGGTAGAACTTTACGATCTCTTCATTTTCTTCCCTGCTACTTGATGCGCCACTGTACCGTAGGGCAAGGATCAAGAGTGCCACAAGCCGCTCCTCGTGAATGCGAGAGTAAAGCAGCGTCCTAACCTCTCCAAGTGGAAGTTGGCTGAATTTTTTGGCTACCTGCCTTGAGTGGGGCACCATGACGCCGATGAAGATATCACCCTCGCCGTACTGGCCCAGCCCTGTCTTGAAGAACCGCTGCAGTATCGCTGCTTTGTCCGGGTCTGCCATACTCTGCAGCTCCTTTCTGACGTCTGTAGCAGCAGCCTTCATTTCTGTGTGTGTGTCTCTCAGGTATCCATCATGGATGGCTATATTATTTGAGGATATAGTGGACTGGGTGGTGGGATTTGAACTCACGACCTCAGCTCATCATCAATGCTCGCTAGCTTGCTACTAACTATCAGCACCTTGCGTTATCCTTCTCACCTTGGTCTATTCAAACTACGATTCAAAATTGTCAACCTGACAGAAAGAGAGCTCAAAGTCATATCTAAAAAGTAGCGTACCTTATGCTTACTCCATAATTGATATGGAAAATATCTCCACTACCTCCACCATCTCCACACGATACTA
This sequence comes from Nitrososphaeraceae archaeon, assembly GCA_025922735.1. Taxonomy (GTDB): domain Archaea; phylum Thermoproteota; class Nitrososphaeria; order Nitrososphaerales; family Nitrososphaeraceae; genus Nitrososphaera. The sequence goes on from JAICHI010000129.1 coordinate 3,052, forward strand.
ATACAGCTCAGAATCAAGACAAGAGTGGTGGACATCTCCTCGAGAAGTGGAGGTATAATCTTCACTATCAAGCAGACAGGCCCATCAATGGAGCTTAGAGGTTAATAGCACAGATTGAATGAATGGCCAGACAATAGAAGAGAGAGCTTTTCTGGAAGTCAGTGAAGAAATGGTAAAGGGGAAAAAAATAGAATTCTGCTACAGCAGCTGATCTTAGTGGGCTGCGGCATGCCTGCTAAACTCTTCATCTGTACTAAAAGTAGTATCGCATAACACACACCTGTAGATTGGCGATTCTTGTGCTCCTCTTGGTACTACGGTATATGTGGGAGCTGTATACCTTGGCTCTATCCTTCTAAATTCTTTCCACTGAGTGCCAGTGAATTTGTCCTCTTCGCCTTTTACATAATATGTTGATGGATCAGGTGTTGTGTCTCTTTCGTAATTTGCCTTGACTGTTTCTTCAGAAATGCTCAGCCAGAGCACATTGCCGTCCCAACCTTGCACCTTAATTATCGGTATATAGTACCGATGGACATTTACAAATCCTCTCTTTACTACAATAAAATCTCTATTTACTGCCTCAACATCACCAATATCCTGATCGTCGCTTGCGTGCACAGATTCATCGATGATGTCGGTCCAGCCAGATACTTCTCTAAGGCTGGTTGTAGGATTTGTTACTTCGTTAACCATAGGCACGATGGTATAGCATCATATTTAGTCATTATAATTCTGAAATACTAATCGTTGAGTTCCTCCCCTGGCGCGTACTAGCACAAACTTTTTAGCTAGCCAGATGTCTATGAATTTTTTCGAACCTTTTTAGAGAACCGCTATCAGCATGCAGAGCCTCTTGGGGGGCAATACATGCAGGAAAGCTTTCTATTTATGTAATTTTCTGAACTGCCCTTAGATTGTATATATAGATTGTGACCATTAATGACGTGAAATGAATAAGGGTTGGGTTTCGGCTCAAGACTTATTCTGAGTAAAGTATACAGCCTTTCTTGACTCTTCAACCTTATTGTAGTCTCACCCTTCTTATCTCTTTGTGTCCATATTCACATTATGAGTGGAAATCCAGAAGAAAGAACAACAGACTCAAAGAAAGCCTCAAAGAGTAACATTGAGGAATCACCAGAACCAATTGGCAAACCCGACCCAACTGAGCCTGTGACTGTTAGCGGTGGAGCTGGCGGGTCTAAAGGAGAAGCGAAGGGAACAGTAGTATAGATAAAGAAACATGTTCTCTTAAGCTTTCTTTTCTTTTTTGATCATATCTGAACGAAGCTGATCCGTCTGGTCTGTCCAAGACAGACTACGAAGCTGCAGAATTCGTATTCACTGTTATTATGGTCATATAATCCTCAACCAGGGTATCATCAACTGTGTTATTCTTGTAGCCCATCCACTCATGATATCATTGCAAAGATGATATATGCTCAAGGAATACTCTGCCTTGCACTGCAATCAAAGGCTTCAAATAATATCTCGACCTCCCTTAATTCATGAGTTCATCGAGCGAAAGGAAGCGTGAAGAAGAGAAAAGACCTATGGTGCCAGCGAGACAGTTTGACAGCATTTTTGATAGCTTTAGAAGAGAAATGGAAAGGATGATGACGCGCCCTTGGTCTATTCCAA